>JAYUZN010000681.1:0-6988 GCA_043751755.1 Bacteroidota bacterium
ATTGGGGGAGAATTACATTTTCTATAAATATTTCGTGCCTACGGCACTAAGAAATCCCCAAAATGAAATTGTTATGTTATTTATTTTCTATTCCTAAGAAACACGACTCGTAGTGAGCGAAGCCGAACTAAGCAATAGGGTAAAAGAAGAAATCTAAGCCACGCTTTTCTTTCTTAGTTTTCTTCGTGTCTTAGTGGTAAATTATAAGGTTATTTTTTTGTGTTCCTTACACCCTTTCTAACCGCCAAAATGTGTACATTTACGCCCTTCAAATATCTCTCAAAAAATAACAACTAACATAATGGACACCTTGAAACAACATTGGGAAAACGTGTTTGCGACCAAACAAGAAACGGAAGTGAGCTGGTTTCAGCAATATCCGAAAACGTCCGTTGAATTATTAGAATTATTCGACCTGCCCCTAAGTGCCAATATCATTGACGTAGGCGGAGGCGACAGTCATTTTGTAGATGCACTTTTGCAAAAAGGTTTCCAAAATATCTATATATTGGATATTTCTGCAAATGCAATAGAAAGAGCGAAGCAACGTTTAGGCGAAAAAGCAAAACGGGTAAATTGGATTGTGTCTGATATTATCGATTTTAAAACAGAAATAACATTTGATTTTTGGCATGATAGAGCCGCTTTTCATTTTCAAACTTTACCCGAAAATATAGACAGATATGTGAATATTGCTACACAAGCCATCAAACAAAATGGCTATTTGATATTGGGAACTTTTTCCGAAGAAGGTCCCCAAAAATGTAGTGGCTTGACAATCACGCAATACAGTGAAACAAGCATCAGTGTCAAATTTGAAAAGGATTTTCAAAGAATCAAGTGCATCACCGAAAATCATACTACCCCATTCAATACGGTTCAAAATTTTCTTTTTTGCAGTTTTCAAAAACGCTGAGAGGAGCATTTTGTAAAATGAGGAGCAAAAAAAAGGAAATAACAGGGATTTAACTGCTAATTTTGCGGTTTCACACAGATTTTCGCAGGTAAAGGACGCAGATTTCACGCAGATTAAAGAAACATTCTGCGAGAATCTGCGGTGAAATCTGCGAAAATCTGCGTGAAATATAGAGGACACTACTTCCTCCGCAAAGCATCTTTTTTCGCCAAATACACCTGCATTTCCTCTTCCATACCGGGTTCAGAGATAAGGAAAGACGTTATTTGGAACATTTGGTCTATCCATTCCAAGTCTTGTGGGCGAGCAGCTTGCGCCTTTTTGATATGCGGATATGCCAAGCGAAAATTCGCTTTAATGTCATTATTTAAACGGTCAGACTCGGCATCATCGGTAGATTTGTTCAATTTCTCGCTTAAAGCCGCAGCCGTATTTACATAAAAAGCCCCAAGATTGGCATTTGCCACAAAGTTTTCGGGGTCCGCCTTGATAGCTTCTTTATATTGATTCAAAGCCTCCTCCTTATTGTCCGATTTCTCCAACAAATTGGCATACGCCAAACGCACATCTATGTCTTTGGGGTTTGCGTCAAGGTTTGCCTTAAACTTACCCAATGCCTGTTGCAAATAGCTGGCATCACGCTGATAAATGCCTAATTCTGTGCGTTTTAAGTCGCCATCATTTGGAAACTCCTTAATGCCTTTTTCAATGGTTTCAAGTGCCTTTTTCGTATCTTTTTTGAAAGACATATAATTTTCGGACAAAGTGATAAACACATTTGACATATTTGCATCTGTTTTTACCGCTCCTTCGGTCTTTGCTTTTTCGTATTTGACAATGGCATTTTCCCAAGTAGCAATGGCAGAAGCAGAATCTTTTGTCATAAATTGGGCATACCCGAGCATAAAATGTGGCAGATAATTTTCGGGGTCTAATTCCTTTGCTTTTGCCAATAAACCCAACGCTTCCTTGTATTTAGCAGGATTATTTTCTTTGCTTGCATCAGTATATAAGCCCGCGCCTTTGTTAAAAACAGCAGGAAACAGCATTTGTTGCGTGAGTTTTACCCCATTCTCGAACGCAGATTTGTCGCCACCTGCTTTTTCAAGATTGCCTTTCGCATTCATATAAGCATCATACGTGCGCCCTTCTAAATCGGGATATTTGGGTTCAAACTTGCTTTTCAATGCCGGGTCTGTAAGGACGCGCACATAAGATTGCATCAAGAAAAAATAGGCTTTTGCCGCATTTTTGGGTTTGAGAACCGCATTATCTGCCTGATATTTATTGACCGCCTCCGTCAATTTATCAATCGCCTCATCATAGCGTTGCCCATCATAGGCAATAACGCCTGTTGTTACTTTGCTATTGACATCTTGTGCAAAGAGAAAATGACCTGCAAAAAGACTTGCAAAAAGAAAAAATAATGTGAATCTTTTCATAAATAAATGATAAATGAAAAATGAAAAATAAGAAATGCGCTGCTGTGAGCTTGCCGAACTGTTCCCTGCTAACTGTTCCCTGCTAACTGTTCCCTGCTTTCCTTGAACGATAATTACGCCGCTAAATTACACATTCTACGCATATCAGCGAAAATAAAATCATAAATTCTGTTACACAGTTCTTTGTCTAAGGGAAAATTAGCTAATTTTGCGGCTAGTTCACGCAGAGTTGAGCAGAAGGGGACGCAGATTAGCACAGATAAATATAATTTGCGAAAATCTGCGGTTAAATCTGCGTTCATCTGCGCGAAAAAAACAAACAACATGCCCGATATATACTACAACGACTACCTTCAATTAGCCACAATATTGGAGAGTCAAGCTCCCGAAAGTCAGAAACATGGCGTACATGCCCATGACGAAATGCTTTTTATAATCATTCATCAAGCCTACGAACTCTGGTTCAAGCAGATACGCTACGAGTTAGATTCTGTAGTTGCCATTATGAAAAAAGGCAAAATAGACGACAGTTCGGGCGAATTAGGGCTTGTTGTGCGCCGTTTAGACCGAGTAAATGAGATTTGGAAATTGTGTATTGCCCAAATAGATGTGTTAGAAACGATGACTTCTCAAGACTTTTTGGAGTTTCGCAACTTTCTCACCCCTGCTTCGGGCTTTCAAAGCGTACAATTCAAACTTATAGAAGCGCAGTTGGGATTAGAGGCTGAAAATAGACATGGAAAAGCCTATTATAAACGTACAGGGGAAGGCGGGTTTTGCCCTTTGCATTATGACCAAATAAATGAAGCGGAAAAAGTGGCAAATGTCAAAACTTTGTTGAATAAATGGCTCGAAAGGATGCCTTTTTTGCTCCAAAACTACTGGACAAAACAGCAAAATCCAACCCTTTTTTGGGATAATTATCGCCAATTATTTCTCAATAGCCTCAACGAAAAAGAGGATAAAACCACTCGTTTAGCCGAATTTAACCAAATATTTGAGACAGAAGGAATGGGGAATTTTAGCGCAACGGCTATGAGGTCTGCCCTTTTTGTAGAACTCTATCGCGACTATCCTATTTTCCAACTTCCGTATCAGTTCTTGACAAAATTGGTGGACATAGACGAAAATATGTCTATTTGGCGATACAGGCATTTGATGATGGTGAGCCGTATGATTGGAATGCGGGTCGGCACAGGTGGCATCAACAAAGAAGGGAAAAATGAGGAAGGCTATTTGGAAGGCAGCCTCAAACGCCATAAGATTTTCGCAGAACTGACGCAATTAGCTACCTATTTTGTAGAAAGAAGAAACCTGCCGCCGATTCCGGTGCGCTTGCAAAAGGAGCTGGGATTCAAGCATAGTTAATTTTTTTCTTACCACTAAAGAACGAAAATTAATTTTTTCTCACCACTAAGGCACAAAGAAACACGAAGCTATGTGGTAAAAGAAGACATCTAAGCCACACTTTTTTTCTTTGTTTCCTTCGTGCCTTAGTGGTGAATTATGAAAATCTTTTTTATTTTGCTAACACTCAATTACTTACATGAAAAAATACTTCTGGCTCCTCATACCCTTGCTCATCGCAGGGCTGTTTTTTTTCTTTTTGCATAAAAAAAGAGATACTTCTATTCCCACAAGCAAAATAGTCGTTGCAAAAAAAGACCATTCCCAAGCGAAATTTGCCTTTATTGACGATAAAAATAAGGTGAATGAGTCGCTCACGAATGCCCACAATTTGGGGAAAGCCCCCGTTTATGCCCCCCTCAATTTTGCTGTGAATATCGGCAATTTTGACAAAGACCTGTATAACTACGAAGCAGGTTATTTTTATGCTATAGTTTCAGATACAATAACACAACAAAGTCGCACATTTCAGTCTTTTGCCCTCAATCCCGACTATCAAAGCCCTGCCATTTCTCCCACTTTGCTGCCCAATTATCCGTTGAGGATTCGCTTTTATTTGGAAAATGAACATCATTATAAGATTCAGCTTTATTCAAGTACGAATCCTTCGCAGCCCTTGCAAACTTATCAAGTACAAGGAACAGCCTCTGTGCATCATGGACCTTTGCATTTTTCCGCCCTCAATCCCCATTATTTGTTGGCAGAAGATAGTACAGCTTTTTTTGGGATTGCCCACAATTTTTCCTACGAAGGCGAGCCCTCAAGCAAAATGATTCGCCCTTTTTATATCGAAAAAACCTTGCGCCGCTATCTGCCACAAGGCATTAATCACTTAGTCGGGCAGCCCGGCTCCTATATGGTCTCCAATGTGTTGGGGAAATTTAAGGCACAAGGCGGAAATTTGATACAACTCTATTTAGAAGCCCACACTTTTCAAATAGATAACAGTGTGCTGGGAGACTATCGTCAGGAGGAGGATAGAATGAGGGCTTTGGAGGAGGTTTTTCAGTTTTGTTATGAAAATGACATCTATATTCAACTTGCGATCACCGACCATAATGACGTTGTGGAATGGTATAATACGAATTATTGTAGAACAAATACTTGTGATAGCCTCAAAGGAGGCAGTGACCCGAATCCTTACAAGGAATATGTGGACAAAAATCCGCTTATTGTCAGGGGCAGTTTGGACGGGGAAGATGTAGGAAATTACATTTTCCCTAATACCCGTATGTTATATTACGTTCACCCACACATACAGCAGTTTTTGCGCAACAAATTTCAATATATTGTGGCACGTTTTGGGCATTATCCCAATTTATTTGCCTTTTCTTTGTTTTCGGAACAAGAAACATTGGGAGATGATGATGCCCGTAATTTTGATGATGACATAGATAATTTAAAATTGGCAATAGACAAAGACCCCTATCCGATTGAGTCTGTGGATAAAAATGCCTTTGGTTTGTACCATTTTCACGACAACAATGACCCCGAATATTCGCATTTTTGGATACCTCCTGCGCAGTATGGGGGCGAAATAAAATATGCTTATGCAAGAGATATTGCTGCGCAGTGGGTTTTGGATATGGCGGACTTTGTGCATGGTTTGGACAAAAATCTCTTGGTAGCAGCAGGCGGAACGGTTTGGCTAAATGACACGCTTTTATACAAAAAAAACTGCCCTCTCAACTTTGTTTCTTCTCATGTATATGACCGCCCTCCTACCCGCAACTCTTTGTTTATCAACAATATCCTGCTACGTGCGGCTACTTACGGCAAGCCTTTTTTGAGAGGGGAAGGAGGTACGCAAAATGGGCAAGCAAACGAAGACATAAGCCGAACCAATTTCCATAATTCTTTGTGGGCTACGGCTTTTTCGGGGTCTTTTAGTACCTATATGGAGTGGTTTTGGCAGCAAAATACCTTCAATGAGGTGGAATGGGCGCATCCTGAAAGAAATAAACCTTATCAAACCCTCAAACCTGTAGCGGCTTTTTTTGGGCAAGAAGTGATGCACGCCCACAAGTGGATTCCGATGGCTTCTTATTATAAAAAAGATGTGTTAGATTGGAAAGGTTGGGAACACAATTTTGGGCAAAGCACCTATTTAGACTATTTTAAAGACCCAACAGGTTCTGATTATTTTCAGATAGATGCGGAGTTCAAAAAGCCTATGAATTGGACGAATAAGGAGGCAAATCCGCAATATTATGACGCAGCTCCGCCCATTTTTGGCAGACCTTGTGTGGAGTATGTGCCAGAGTTTTTTGCATACTCTACCTTCAATTTTGATGCTACAGGCGTGCGACAAAGAGGTGCTTATCCGCGCAAAGACCAGATAAAAATGCGCGTAAACAATGACCTAAACGACCCAAATAGCATGGAGGTAGAAGTTTTTGCCCTCAAATCGCCCGAAAAAATATTGGGTTGGGTGCATCACAAAGAAAGTTATTGGCTCAATCATATCGGATTAGACCAAGACCCAGGGGGAGCTTCTTCGATTATTTGTGCAAGCCCGCCCCATACTAATAAAGATATGAGAAATCAAATTTTCAATCTTTCGAATATCAGCATGGAGATTCCCATGGAAGGTATTTCTGGGGTTTATGAGCTAACATGGTTTTCTACCTTCGCTGTCAATCCTGACGGCTCTCCCAAGCAAGTTGGAAATACGACAATTTTGCAAGTTCAAAATGGGGTGCTGATTGTGCCTGTGCCGAATTTGCGGGTGGACAATGACCCCAACAATACAAATTTGCCTGAAGGGGATTATGCGTTCAAAATGAATAGAAAACAGGCAATATGAGCGTTTTTAACACAAGTTTTTCTCACCACTAAGGCACGAAGGAACACCTACTTTGCCACGAATTGCACGAATTAACAGCCCTAATTCGTGCAATTCGTGCAATTCGTGGCTATAAAAACAACTTTTGCGTAAGCCTTAAATTCGTGTTAATTCGTGGCTATAAAAACAACTTTTGCCTAAGCTCTAAATTCGTGTTAATTCGTGCAATTCGTGGCTATAAAAACAACTTTTTCCTAAGTCCTAATTTTTTCCCAGAAAATCCCTACCTTTGCCCCAAATTTACCAACATTTTCCCAACAATATGATTTCGACCTATCAAAAAGTAGCCGTCATCGGCGCAGGCACTATGGGCAACGGCATTGCGCACGTTTTCGCCATGAATGGCTATTCCGTCAATTTGATTGACGTAGCACAAGC
>JAYUZN010000682.1:0-4153 GCA_043751755.1 Bacteroidota bacterium
GTGCGCCCAAAGGAGGGAAGTCCGCTGATAGATGCGGGAAAATCGGATAACCTGCCCTATATGACTGACGTGAGGGGGCGGTTAGATTCGATTCGCTACACAATTGGCGCGCCGAATATCTTGGGAAAATATGATATTGGGGCGTATGAGTATTATCCGATTAAATAAATTATTTGGTCACGCAGATTTTCGCAGATTTTCGCAGATTTAACCGCAGATTTTCGCAAATTTTTCTTTATCTGCGTGAAATCTGCGTCTTTGTATCTGCGGAAATCTGCGAGAAATAAACAATACAATGACCCTCAAACAACAAACCGAAATCGTCTTACAACGCCTTGCGCAGGTGATAGAAGTGCCTGAAACAGAGCTACAATACGAGTCTCCTTTTCAGCTATTAGTTGCCGTCATTTTGTCGGCACAATGCACAGACAAGCGCGTAAATATCGTAACTCCTCCCCTATTCGAGGCTTTTCCTGATGCTCAGAGTTTGGCAAACGGCGATTTTGACAGCCTTTTTCCCTTTGTTAAAAGCATTTCTTATCCCAATAACAAAGCCCAACATCTGCTCAATATGGCAAAATTGTTGGTGGAAAAGCATGGGGGAGAAGTGCCAAGAGCGTATGATGATTTGTTAGAATTGCCGGGCGTAGGGCGTAAAACGGCAAATGTAATTGCTTCGGTCGTGTATAAAGAGGCACGAATGGCGGTAGATACGCATGTTTTTCGGGTGTCAAATCGGCTCGGAATTGCAAAAGGAAAAACGCCTTTGGAAATCGAAAAACAATTGATGCAAAATATCCCCGAAGAACAGGTGGCAGATGCACATCATTACCTCATTTTGCATGGGAGATATACTTGTTTGGCACGAAATCCTAAATGTAAAAGCTGTAATTTGACGGATATTTGTGATGATTTTGAGCAACAGACGCAGGAGAGTTGAAAGTTGAGAGTTGAGATTATTTCTCAATCGTACTTGAGTATGAGTGAGAAATAATCTAAACATATATTGTTCAATATATCTTATTGGTTATAAAAAATTTATATTAACTTTTAACTCTCAACTTATAGCTTTCAACTACTTATGACATTGAATCAAAGCAATTTCCGGTTAATTTGTCTATGGGCATTTTGTGAATGTGGCATAGGTGGACTCATGCACGCCTTCAAAATCCCTTTTACGGGCTTGATAGTCGGCGGTTTAGCTACGGTAATTGTTACGCTTTTAGCCTATACAAACCCAAAAAAAGAAATTATTTTAACAGCGCTAAGCTTGGTTTTATGTGCAAAAGCAGTCCTAAGTCCTCAAAGCCCTCTGCCCGCATATTTAGCTGTGAGTTTTCAAGGAGTATTAGGCTATATTTTATATAAAATATTGACTACCAACCTTGTAAGTGCCATTTTATTCGCTACAATTGCCCTATTAGAATCAGCCTTACAGAAGTATATAGTGTTAGTATTCTTCTTTGGGCAGAATTGGTTATTGGCGTTTGATAAATATATAGATGGGTTATTACAGCAATTTAACATGGTAAATAAAAGTGGAAATAGCCATTTTATTAGCTTATTATTCGCATTTTATATTTTTATTTATATCGTATTAGGCATTTTTTGGGGGCATTATGCGACCCGAATAATTGCCAAAATCAAGCAGGGAAATTATGAGTTACCTAAGGCATTTTACTTGTCTTTGCGCTTAGAAAACCTCCGTCAAAACACTTTTACAAGCCCTATAAAAAGAAAAAAATATGCCATATTATTAGCTGTTACGGTATTATTTGCGCTAACTATTTTATGTACAAATCAGTACAGATACCTTTTAGTTATCCTTATTTCTGTTGTTATTTACTTGTTTATTTTGCCTAACTTATCAAAATGGCTGAATAAATACTTACAAAATCGCGCCCAAAAGAATGAAATTACGGTGGCTATTATGCAGGAAATTACTTTTTTAACAAAAATCGCTACCTATTATTGGGAAAAAAGTAACATGAATCCCAACAAAATTCAGCGAATGATGCTTTTTTTAGACAATTTAATCCTCACAACTTTACTGTATGATACTGCTAAGATACAAAATAATGTATTTATCCTTTGCGCACCTATACACACAGGCAAAACTACGGCATTGAAACATATTATTGACCAAAAAAAATATCCTATATATGGAATAATTTGCCCTGTCGAAAACAATCAAAAAATACTATTAGATGCTTTTACTCTGTTAAAATATGAATTTGAAGTAAATAATGCGCCTAATATCAAAGAAGTTGAATCTGTGGGGAAGTATTTATTGAGCAAACAAAGCTTTTCAATTGCCCATGAAATCCTGTTAAATACAATCCCTAAAACAAATAGTTGTATTGTTATAGACGAGATAGGAAAATTAGAAATGGAGAAAAAGGGTTTTTATCCTGCGCTAAATGATATTTTTGAAAACCTGAATAATACAAATACTTATATATTTGTGGTAAGAGATTCACTTTTAAGCTCTGTTATTGCTTATTTTGACCTAAAAAATCATGAAGTTTTGGGCATCAAGGACATGACGGAAATATGAATTTGGCAAAGCTAATGGAAAGGATTGCTTTTATTTTCATAATATCTTCCTATATTTGCAAAGCCTTACAAGAGAGGCTGATTTATGATATATGAAAACGATAGCAGAAGTAAGACAGTTAATGGCTGATTTAGAATCGGACAGAATAGAGCGCACCCTTTCGTTTAGAATGGACAAATTAGCTCCAGCCGTATGCGCATTTTCCAATGATTTTGCTCATCACAAACGGTCGGGGTATATCCTTATCGGGGTAAAAGATGATGGAACTGTGGGAGGCATCACAATCACAGATGATATGTTATTAAAAATTGGAGATGTGAAAGCAAACGGCAACGTTTTGCCTCAGCCCTCTATCATTATAAGCGAAGTATTGGAAATAGAGGGCGGGAATGTGGTAGTTGTAGAAGTAAACCCTTCTTTGTACCCGCCTGTTAGGTATGATGGAAGGTGCTGGATTCGGATTGGTCCCAGAAAGTCTTTAGCCAATGTAGATGAAGAAAAAATACTGATTGAGCGGCGAGCCGGCTATGCCAAAACCTACGATTTACTTCCTGCTAAGAGGCGTAATCTCAAAGATTTAAGCGTAGAACACTTCAAATTCAGCTACTTACCTTTGGCAATAGACAAAGATACTTTAGAAACGAATGGGCGAAGTATAGAAGAACAATTGGCGGCTTTACGGTTTTATGATTTAGCTGAAAACTGCCCTACTTATGCAGGAATTTTAGTATTTGGACTTCAGCCGCTACATGACCTGCCAGGTGCTTATATTCAATATGTCAAATTTAGGGAGGAGGAAATGACTTCAGAGGTAGAGTATGAAAAGGAATTTTCGGGAGCTTTCATTAGAGAATTAAAAAATATAGATGATTTTATAAAGCGGAATATTGTGAAAGAACGTCCTGTCAAAACGGGCAGTTTTCAAGAACGCACCCTTAGCAACTACTCTTACTGGGCATTGCGCGAATTGGTGATGAATGCCATTATGCACCGAAGCTATGAAAGCAATAGCCCCATTTATATATATGAATTTAGCGATAGAATCGAAATCCATAATTCGGGCAGCTTGTTTGGGGAGGTAAACGCAAGCAATTTCCCCCATGCAAGTGGATATAGAAATGTGGTGCTAGCAGAGGCACTCAAAAGATTGGGATATGTAAATAAGTTTAATTACGGGGTAAAAAGAGCCATAGAGGAATTATTAAAAAATGGAAATGGCGCACCTATTTTTGAATTGAACTTAGTAACGAAGTTTAAAGTTACAATTCCTATCAACAAAGAATGGTTTGTTCAAAAATAGTAAGGGGTGAAAGGCTTTGCCATAAGCAACGGCGAAATAGAAAAGGCAAAAATACAAGTACTAAACTACGCAAAACTCATAACATAAAAAATACCTCATTGCCTCCAAAAAACGGTAACGAGGTATCTCATTTTTATCCAGAAAGTGGAGAATATCGGATTGCAGCCCTAAAAACACAAACATTTGATTTTCAATATCTTACAGCCTATTTTTGTCTCAATTTTTCGCTTTTTGTCTCACTTTTTTGTCTCAAAAAAGTAGCCTATTCTTGCTTTTCGTCATCTTCACTTTCAAAA
>JAYUZN010000683.1:0-9575 GCA_043751755.1 Bacteroidota bacterium
GTATATTCAGACTTAAAAATCCAATCATGTTCCTTTGTCATGCCCAAAATAGAAGTATCCATTTTTATTCCAAGACTGTCTATTAGCTCAAAATCATAGCTTTTTTTGGGATAATAAGTCCCACTATATCCCTGCCATTCTGTCATAATATTGCCTTGATAAGCATAGTTTGTTTGATTCGTATAATTTCGAATAAAAGGACCATTGTCAATTATTTGCATCAAAACAGGCACTTTTACATTGTCATTAATCGTAGCAGCCAAAGTGGTAAGTTTCACAATCGGCAAATTACTGGAACCAAAAATGAACGGAAAAACGGGATTATTGCTAAAAGTAATATTCCAGTTAAATAAAATCCCAAAATCCTGCCCTGCCATATCTCTCAACAACAAATGCCAAGTTCCGTTCGGGTTTTGCCCATTATTGAGATTTCCCATAACGCCCATACTGGCAAAATTCCCCGTAAAAGGGGCAGAACCCGAAGCAAGAGGCGCGCTCACGCCATCAAGACAAGTATTGGTAAAATTGTCATCTGCCCCCCCCACGCCCGAAAACAAGGTGGTAGTAGTGCCATCAGGGGCTTGCAATTTTACCTCCATATCCGAATCCCAAGTATGGTCCATGCTCAAACAAGCCTGTTCCAAGCCAAAAGTAGTGTCTATGACATTGGGCAAACCCGTTACCACAATGTCAAATACGACTGTTGTATTGTTATCAGGAATGGTGTCATTTAAGGTAGCAGAAAACGTTTGCGCAAAAAATGGCAGAAAAATGCACGTAAAAATGAGAAAAAGAAAAGTTTTTTGCATAAAAAATGGAATAATGTATTTATTTTGCGAAGGTAAGGTTTTTTTTGATTTATTTCACGTAGATTTTTGCAAATTACAGCTATAGAATTTAATATTGTTCCATAGAAATGTGTATATTTGCATAAATTTTGAATCATTATGGAAATACTAACGATAGAACAAATTAAAGCCGAATACCCGAATGAGTGGGTATTGATAGGGAATCCCGAATTGGACGATGAGGAAACTCTGGGTTCAATTGTGGATAAGTTGGTGCAGGGCATTGTTTTACTGCATAGCAAAGATAAGCGAGAGCTTGCCTATAAGGCAAAAGAAGTGAGAAAAGGCTATGAAAGCATTGCTTGTATTTATACAGGCATATTCCCTAAAAATCGTAAATACTGGCTATGACAAGACACAAATTTAAACGAGCAGAAGTGGATAGCTTGATAACGATTCCTTTCAAAATAGGAAGCGATAGATATACCTTGGCACTTGATACAGGGGCATCTCATACGGTAATTGATTTAACGCCATTGCTAATGTCAGGCTATCAAATGAAAGACGTTTTAAGAATCGTTGAACTTGAAACGGGAAAAGGGATTATTGAGGCATACATTTTCAAAATAGAATCACTCACAACTTTGGGAATCAAAAGGACAGATATTGAAGTTTGTTCGTATGACTTTTTAGCGAATCAAGTTCTTTCAGAATTTGACGGAGTTTTAGGCTTGGATTTTTTTGAAACCGAAAAAATTTGTATTGACTTTGCGGAAAGTGAAATAACGGTCACAGAAAAATAAAAAATGGCAGAACCTATATATTGCCATTGCCGCCCATAGCCGTTTACTTACGCACGAAACCAACGCTCAAAGAGGCTACGGCAGCCAATATTTTTGTTATCTGCTTAAATTTGCGTTCATCTGCGTAATACCCAACCACACAACAACATGGAAAATCCGATATCATCAGCCAAAACATTCTTAACTTCGCTTGAAAATACGCTCAAACTGCCTTTTCTCAAAGGCAAAAACCTCGACCAAA
Organism: Bacteroidota bacterium; assembly: GCA_043751755.1. Classification (GTDB taxonomy): domain Bacteria; phylum Bacteroidota; class Bacteroidia; order J057; family J057; genus JAAFHL01. The sequence continues at coordinate 1,833 of JAYUZN010000683.1, forward strand.
TTCAAAGTTTGACCGAATTTGTGAAAATCGCTATCGAAACACTCGAAAGCATTGATGCGCATGTTTCCTTAGACTACGAAGTGCAGCAAATTCAGCCGCAAAATTCCTTTCTTCTTTGGCAAAGTATTGCAGAAGGAGCTATTAGAGATACAGAAACGCTTGAAAGCCTCATCAAAGGCTCTCTTTTGCTCAAAAGTCTGCATCAAAAAGGCATTAATATCCCTGCTATTTACAAATATAGCAAAGAAGAAACGGCGCGTTCTATGGAAATTGGAGAAATTTACTTCAAAGACCACGATTTGATAGACGGAATTCGGCGCGCTTTAGTCAATCACAAAGTAAGAAAAGGGCATTTTCGGGTGCAAGCAGGCAATTTTATTACTGCCCTTTCCTACCTCAAAAAGCTGCATCAATACGAAGTTATAGAAGCAGAATGGTTTATTAGCAAAAATATAATCAAAGATAACAAAGAAACAGGCAAGAAAGAATATTCTTGGAAAGAAATAGATGAGAATCACGCCCGTATGTTAAAGGAGAAAGTCCCTAAGCTGCCTTTGCAAATTGACATTTCTTATGGTCAAGGAAATGGTAGGGCATATCGCCAAATTTTGGACGGCGAATGGTTCAATGCCTATACCTATCAGATAATTGCGGAGCATTTGGGGCGCAATGAGTTTGATTTTGAGATATATACGCGGGTAAATTACGTGGCTCCGCGCGATATTTTTGCGGCTTCGGGCGATTTTGATGTGCTTGCAAGGGTCAATAAAACCATTTTGTTGGTAGAATGTAAGTCGGGGAATAATTTAGATGAAGAGGAAATCAGCCGTTTTGCCATCAAATCCGCAGGGCTGAAAGAGGTATTTGAAGCCACAGGAGTAGAAAATTATCATTTTTTGTTTGTCTATAACCCTGTTGTAGATTTGACCCCACAAATTGAAAAGCAATTGGCAGACGCAAATATACAGCCCTTGAGAATCAATGAGTTGCGAAAGGAGTTTATTGCGATGTTTGCGAAATAAACGGTTTGCAGGGGGACGCATTTTTGAAAGGTGCGTCCCCCTTATACAGAACCAAAGCTAAGTCCCACATTCTCCCGCATTTTCTCCCATTTTACCCGCGACATAGCCGACCTTTTTATCATTTTCTTAAAAACAGCCTTGTCCATATTTTCCCAATCCCTTCTGTCCCAATTCAATATAAAATCTAATGGCTTGAATTCCTCGCCTGTATGTGCCTGTGCAAAACGATTCCAAGGGCATACTTCCTGACAAATATCGCAACCATACGCCCAATTTTCCATTTTCCCTTCAAATTCGGGCGGAATAGCCTCTTTGAGTTCTATTGTTAAATACGAAATACATTTTCGGGCATCTATTTCGTAGGGAGAAAGTGCCTCTGTAGGGCAGGCATCTATACAACGGGTGCAAGTGCCACAAAAATCTTTCATAGGCGAATCATATGCTAACACAACATCACAGATTATTTCTCCAATGAAAAAATAAGACCCCGCTTGCGGCACAATCAAATTTGTATGCTTGCCAATCCAACCCAAGCCTCCCCGTTTTGCCCAAGCCTTGTCCATCACAGGGGCAGAATCTACATAGATGCCCGCATGAATCTGCTCACTCGTTTCGGTACGTATATAATGTAGGAGTTGCTGCAATTTTTGTTTCAACACAAAATGATAATCCTGCCCCCACGCATAAAGGGAGATTTTGGGCGCGCCTTCGGGCTGCCGAAAGTGTGGTTCAGGCAGGTAGTTATGCAAGACAGAAATGACGGACTTCGCCCCTTCGACCAACTTGCGCGGGTCTGTGCGCTTGTCAAAGTAATTTTCCATGTATTGCATTTTGCCATTTCGCTGCTGCGAAAGCCATGCCGTTAAGTCGCGAGCTTCTGCTTCCAAAAAAGTTGCCTGTGAAATGCCGCAGGAAAAAAAGCCTAAGGACTCGGCGTGATGTTTTATGCGTTGGGAAAGTGTCATATATTTTTTGCAGAGGAAGGTAAATACAAACAAAAGGGTGTCTTTCTATTAAGAAAGACACCCTTTGAATATTGTTAAAACCGCTGTTACACTTTTTCTACTTGATAGTAACTCAAATCTATTTGCTGATTTCTGCCAAATATTTTTACGACTACTTTCAATTTCTTTTTCTCAATATTTACCTCATCAATGACCGCATCAAAGCCATTGAAAGGACCTGCGGTAACTTTGACGGGTTCACCCACAATAAAGGGAGCTTCGGGCATTTCGCCTTGCTCATTGAGTTCCTCTACTTTGCCGAGAATCTGATTCACTTCGGAAAGACGTAGCGGCACAGGATTTTGGTTTTTTTCGGAACCCAAAAAGCCTATTACGCCGGGTATTTCTTTAATTGTCGGAATAATATCCCCACCTAAATCTGCTTCAATCAAGATATAACCTGGAAGATAAGAACGTTCGCGTACCGTTTTTTTGCCGTCACGCATTTCAAACACCTTTTCTGTGGGAATCAATACCTGATTCACATAGTCTTGAAGCTTTCTGCGTTCTATTTCTTGGTCAATATGCTTCTTTATTTTCTTTTCCTGTCCGCTCACTGCTCGAACTACGTACCATTCCTTTGCCATGCGTATATGTCAATTAAAATAAATCGTATAATAATTTCATTACATTTCCAAATGCAAAATCCATCGCAAATATAATGACGGCTAACACAAGACAAGCAACAAATACAATAATGGTGCTACTTTGCAATTCTTCCAAAGTAGGCCATTGTACTTTATAAAGCAGTTCGTCTGTATAGTCTTTGAACCAAAGTTGTAATTTTTCCATTGTGTTATAAATTATGGCACGGGCAGAGAGATTCGAACTCCCATCAACGGTTTTGGAGACCGCTATTCTGCCATTGAACTATGCCCGTTTATGCAGTTAGCAGTCATAAGTTAGCAGCGAACAGATGTTATTATATAACAAATGAGTTATCAGGGAACAGGATGCGAAAGGAGAAATAAAAACTCCTCTTTTACTGTTCACTGATAACTGCTCACTGATGACTGTATATTAAGCTACGATTTCTGTTACCTGACCCGCACCAATGGTTCTTCCGCCTTCACGAATCGCAAAGCGAAGTCCTTTTTCCATTGCGATAGGATAGATAAGGTCAACATTAATCGTTACATTGTCTCCAGGCATAATCATATCTACGCCTTCGTTCAAGGTAATAGAACCTGTAACATCAGTTGTACGGAAGTAGAATTGTGGACGATAGTTGTTGAAGAATGGGGTATGACGACCGCCTTCTTCTTTGCTCAACACATAAATTTCAGCTTTAAATTTAGCGTGTGGAGTTACAGAACCAGGCTTACAAATAACCATACCACGGCGGATAGCCTCTTTTTCAATCCCACGAAGCAACAAACCTACGTTGTCACCTGCTTCCCCTCTATCCAAAATTTTGCGGAACATCTCAACCCCAGTACAAGTAGATTTCAAATCTTGTGCATCAAGCCCGATGATAGACACAGGGTCACCTGTATTTACTACGCCTCTTTCGATACGACCTGTAGCCACTGTACCACGACCTGTGATAGAGAACACGTCCTCAACAGGCATCAAGAAAGGCTTTTCGGTGTCGCGTGGAGGAGTAGGAATGAAAGTATCTACCGCATTCATCAAGTCCATAATCACGCCTTCCCATTTAGCATCTCCATTCAGCCCGCCTAATGCAGAACCTCTGATAACAGGAATGTTATCGCCATCAAATTTATAGTAAGATAATAGTTCTCTTATTTCCATTTCTACCAACTCTAACAACTCCTCATCATCTACCAAGTCCACTTTGTTCATGAACACAACAAGTTCAGGTACACCTACCTGACGAGCCAAAAGGATATGCTCACGTGTTTGTGGCATAGGACCATCCGTAGCAGCTACTACAATAATAGCGCCGTCCATTTGCGCAGCACCCGTTACCATGTTTTTCACATAGTCGGCGTGACCTGGACAGTCAACGTGTGCATAGTGACGAGCGGCGGTTGAATATTCTACGTGAGCGGTATTAATGGTAATACCACGTTCTTTTTCTTCGGGAGCGTTATCAATTGAAGCGAAATCACGAACTTCTGAAAGCCCTTTTTTGGCTAATACGGTTGTAATAGCGGCGGTCAAAGTCGTCTTACCATGGTCAACGTGACCAATCGTCCCAATATTCACATGGGGTTTGCTGCGGTCAAATTTTTCTTTTGCCATTTTTGTGGAAGTTATCTAAAAATATACACGATGAAATGATATGGAGCTGAAGACTGGAATCGAACCGGCGACCTCATCCCTACCAAGGATGTGCTCTACCAACTGAGCTACTTCAGCACACGAAAAAGAGCGGGAGATGAGACTCGAACCCACGACCCTCAGCTTGGAAGGCTGATGCTCTACCAACTGAGCTACTCCCGCTTTTGAAATTGAAAGTTAAAAGTTGATAGTTTACAGTTAAACATCTCTTTTCATCTTTCATTTGGTAATAAAAATATAAAAAAACTTTGCTAGTTTATGGTTCAAAATGGGAGTAAAAATGATAGAATTATAAAACTTTCAACTTTCAACTTTTCACTTTGAACTTTTCACTAAATTGTGGGGCAAGATGGATTCGAACCACCGAAGGTTTCCCAGCAGATTTACAGTCTGCCCCATTTGGCCACTCTGGTATTGCCCCAAAAAAAATCTAACAATAGGCGATTGAAAATGAATAACTACGATTTCCAATTTTCTATTGATAAGAGCCGATGGAGGGATTCGAACCCCCGACCCCCTGATTACAAATCAAGTGCTCTGGCCAACTGAGCTACATCGGCATGTCTCTTTATCTTAATTGCGGTGCAAAAGTAGGTGTTTTTTTTGAATCTACAAAACTTTTTTGCATTTTTTTTGAGATTTTTTTTCAAATCAAAAACCTACTACAAAGAGAGATATTGTTAAAGAACTTATTTTCTGACTAATAGCTCCTTAATACGAGCTTGCTTGCCCACTTTTGTGCGCAAATAATACAACCTTGCACGACGCACTTTTCCGCGCTTAAGCACTTCTATTTTGTCGATATTGGGGGAATGTACAGGAAATATACGCTCAACGCCTACCCCCGAAGAAATTTTCCTTACGGTAAACGTTTCCGTCCCACCCGAGCCTTTGCGTTGCAATACTACGCCTTTATATTGTTGCACACGTTCTTTCTCGCCTTCCACGATTTTCACATGCACATTTACCGTATCACCGGATTTGAAAGAAGGATGGTCTTCCCTTTTGAAGCCTTCTTGAACAAATTTTACTAATTCTTGAATCATAACCTTATCGCTTTTTTGAAAAGAGATGCAAAGGTAAGGACTTTATATGAACTCTCCAAATAAATTTTACTTTTTTTTATTTTTGAGGATTAAATACTTTTTTTTGAGGAAGAATGGGCGATTTTGATAACTATATACGGTATTTGTTGGGTTGCAGGGTGGCGCAGTGCATCATCCTATTAAACGAAAATCTGCTACAGTTGAAAAAATAAATTTGTTTTTTGGACTTAAAGCCCTAATTTTGCCTACTTATATTATAACGTCCACGTAAATTTCAGGCAGATTAACAATATTTGCGAAAATCTGCGGTTTAATCTGCGCGAAATTCATTCCCATCAAAATAGCTTGAATATACAAAAAATAATTTCTTACGAAATCTTGCCCTTTGACGCACTCGAAGTTGCAGAACAAGCCTTGTTGCAAAAAGCCTTAATCGCTACGGAAGAGGCTTACGCGCCTTATTCTCACTTTTTTGTAGGCTGTGCAGTCGAATTGGCAAATGGGGAGGTTTTTTTGGGAAATAATCAAGAAAATCGTGCCTATCCTTCGGGTTTGTGCGCCGAAAGAACTGCTTTGTACTATATAGGTGCGCAAGGAAAAGGCAAAGATATTGCAAAAATTGCGATTCGAGCAAGGTGCGAAAATATGCCTGTTTTGAAGCCGATAACGCCTTGCGGGGCTTGCTGTCAGGCAATGGTGGAGTACGAGGAGGAGGCTAAAAATGATTTTGTCGTATTAATGATGGGAGAAACAGGGGAGGTTTTGCGAATAGAAGGAGTAAGAAAAAATTTATTGCCGTTTTACTTTGATGCGGCTTTTTAATCTCGCAGATTTTCGCAGATGATAGCAGATTGCGCAGATAAAAAACTACAATAGGATAAATTCTCTGTTTGCTTGATAAATTTTCTTGCATAAACCCTTTTTCCAAATCGTCATGTTATTTAATTTTCCTTCATATCTGCGACATCTGCCTTAATCTGCGAAAATCTGCGTGAAATAACCATACAAATATGTCTATCTCAAAGTATGTATTCTGTCTATTGCCGATTTTGGCGACTTTTATATTTGCTTGCAAAGACAGCGCAGAGCCACTTCCGCCAAATCCTTTTGAGCCTTATACGAATCCGGATACTACACCGACAAATACTGTTCCTAACATTGACCCAAAGTCTTTTGCAGGAATGCACCAAACCATTTTCCGCCCCACTTGCGCCAATTCTGGCTGTCATGATGGGACTTTTGAGCCTGATTATCGTACCATCGAGAGTACGTATAATACCTTAGTTTTGCAAAAAGCGATTCAAACGCAGGGAAGCAATGACATGCGTGTAGTGCCAGGAAACCCCGATGCCTCATTGTTATATTTGCGGCTTACCCAAGAAATTGGTTCAGGTGTGATGCCTTTAGCCCTTGAACCTAATTCGGATTGGAATCTCAAAAAAACGGAATATATCAATAATATCCGAAATTGGATTCAAAATGGGGCAAAGGATATGTTTGGCAATGCGCCTCAAAATGGCAATTTGCAGCCGTCTATGCAAGGCGTTATGGCTTTTGTTACAGGAAATAGTACCTCTTTGGATAGAGAACCGAATAGTGGTATTTTGGTTGTTCCACCCGGGACAAGTAGCTTAGATATTTGGTTTTCTTTGACAGATGACAATGCCCAAGCTATTGATTTACAAGGAAATACGATTCAATTTTCTACGAACCCGAATGATTTTTCGGCAGCAAATAGCCAAAATATGCAGGTGCTTTCGCCTATTATGGGAACGGGATATTTTGGGGGGCAAGTGGCTTTTACCCATAAAGCTACCCTGAATTTGGCACAATATGCGGCAGGAACAACGGTGTTTTTTCGGATTTATGTAAAAGACCCGCAACAAACGGCTACTACGGAAATTCCTGCGGAGGGAAGTGCTACGTATATTAAACAGTATTTTGCTTGCAAAAAGTAGCCATTTAAAAGAGAAATATTCTTACCTTTTTTTGGATAAATGTGTTTTTCATTTTATCTTTGCAGAGATATATGAAAAATTCGTATATTGATTCAATGAGCCACCACCTTAAAACAACTATCCACAAATATGGGACAAATAAAAATTCAGGAAAGCACAATTCAACTGACAAATGGTAAAACAGGTAAAGTTGCTGTTTTAATCTACTCAGGGGAAGATGATCCTGTTATAGAATTAGACAGAGCTGTATCAGAATATGTTAGAGGGGCATTACATTATCAGTTCATCGATATGGATATGGAGAATCCTTGGATAAGGGTTATTCTATGGGGAATTAATGATATAAACCAAGTAGATTTCGACTCATCAGTACACAAACTAAAGCCATGATAATTACAAACATGGGGCTTGCCATAACCCATTGGCTGGGTTTCCAAGATAAAATTGGGAGGGCATTTATGATGAA
>JAYUZN010000684.1:0-7660 GCA_043751755.1 Bacteroidota bacterium
GCATTTGCCCCCCCGCCCCCCTGAAGGGGGGAGAAAGGCTTTACCCCCCTTTAGGGGGGCAGGGGGGCAAATGACAAACTGTTAAGTTATTTAATTTTCGTTCGTTATATGAAAAAAATATTTTTTTTATGCCTATCCTTGAGCTTGGTGCAGGGACTTTTGGCACAGTTTTTTGAGGGAACTATCAAGGCTACTTTGCAAACCGAAAAGGGGAATATCGATTATACCCATTTTCTCCGAAATGACCAACAGGCTACGGAGGTTTCTATGATGTTAGAACAGCCTGTGCGTACCCGTATTTTTTATGACAAAAGTACACAACAAATTCGTTTGGCTTGGGAAAATGCAGGGCAGAAATTTAGGTCTAAATGGCTGAATGTCAATGCGATTTCGGCTACTACCAAGCTCAATTATGACATGTTGCAAGTAAAAGAAACCGCTGAATATCAAAACATTTTGGGACATACCTGCCGCAAATATATATTCGATTTTCCTACGCAAAAAATAACTTGCTGGGTTGCACCTGATATAAATGTAGATTGGGCGACTTATACAGCTTATCAAAAAGATGATGCTGCGGCAAATGTGTTGATGCTCAAAGGCATAAAAGGTTATATGTTATCTGCTGAAATGGAGCAAAAAATGCCGTTACAAATTACCCGTTATAAGGTAACTTCTATTGAGGAAAAACGCCCAGAAAATGCGGTTTTTGAAGTAGGAGAAGAATATAAGGAAGTTAAGAATTAAGTAGCAACCACTTCGAGGGGTTATCACCCACTCGAAGGGTTGCAAAACTCGAATAAATTTAGCCTTACAGCCCTTCGAGTGGTCGCAGACCCTCGAAGCGGCTATAATACTCAGAAATAACATTTCATTATGCAAAAAACATCTTTTTTACTGCTATTCGTGCTTGTTACTCTTGCTGCCTGCAATCCTTTGGACAGCTGGAAAAACATCAAAACGCCTAAGTATCAGCCCGGTGTGGCTTTCCCGCTCATCAATACTGATTTTACCATTCGGGAGATATTGGGCAAATTCAATGACGGACGCTACATAGATACGATGGCGGACGGGACGGTTGCGGTCGTGTATAGAGGCAAGGCTTTTTCCGTAGGCGGGGAAGATGTATATACTTTTCCCACGATTTCGGACATTCCCATTCCCCTCAATAACACAAATGTTCCCTTTAACAGCATTTCTGGGCAAGATTTTAAAAAAGTTATTTTTAAAGCTGGTAACATTGAAATAAAAATAAATAACACGCCCAATTTATTCGCAAATGACGTAACTTGTAAGGTTACTTTTACGAATTTCAAGCTCAATGGGCAGGCTTTAACAAGCACTTTTACGATTCCCAAAAATACAGGAGCTTCTGCTACAACCATCACTCAAAATATCGCTACAACAGGGGCTGTTTTGGATATGGCAAATGGAAATATAAACATTACTTACACAATTAACAATCAAAATACGCCATTTACGGGTGGAAATCTCACTTTTTCTCTCCAAAATATGCAATACAGCTACATAGAAGGAAAAATTCCACAATATGATTTTTCCTTAGAGGAGAAATTAATAGAATTGGATATTTTCAAATATTGGAAGTTTGGAGAAGTGTATTTTAAAGACCCACGTATTAATCTCATTGTACAAAATTCCTATGGCGTGCCGCTTCGTGCGCAAGCTGATAAGCTCAATGCTATAGCATATAACAATGTTAAAACTGCCATTACAAATAGCGATTATCCCAACAATATTTTCAATTTTCCCTATCCTAACATTTCACAAGCTGGCATTTTTGCTACAGATACTTTCAAATTCAATAGCGGAAATTCCAATCTTGGGGCAGTCATTCAACTCCACCCGCCACAGATAGAATACAAGGTTTCTGCCGAGTTAAATCCCAATAATCTACAGGGATTTATTACAGATAGCAGCCGATTTGATGTGTATTTGGACATTGCTTTGCCCATGTATGGACATGCTACAAACTATACTTTGACCAAAGATTTTGACTTGAACATGGCACAATTTGAGGCAATGGATTATGCAAAATTCAAATTAGTTACGGAAAATGGCTTTCCTGCCGACATCAAATTGCAGTTATTGTTTCTTGATGCAAGCGAAAATGTGATAGATTCTTTGTTTGCAGGAGATTCGGTCATTTTGCAAGCAGCAGAAGTTGACGGAAACGGGCGAGTAAATCAGGCAAATAAAGCCGTCAGAGTTACAGAAACGGAGTTTACTGCGCAGCGTTTTTCGGCTATCAAAACAGCTAAAAAGCTGAAACTCAAAGGAACAGTCAATACCTTGAACAATGGCACTGTAGATGTACGGTTTTATACAGACTATGCGATGGCATTGCGTTTGGGCATTGTTGCAGGAATAAATCCATTGAATATTAAAAAATAAGTCCTAATTTCTTGCAGATTTTCGCAGATGTAAACAGATGTTGCAGATGTATTTTACTTTTTTATACGTGCCTTATCTGCGTTATCTGCTCTTATCTGCGGAAATCTGCGAGACCATAAAACACACATCATGCAAAAATACATTTTCCTTCTCCTCTTTTCCCTCCCCATTCTTGCCACAGCACAGCAAGAATTAGGCTTGCAATTTATGCGCGCCACCTATCAATCTAACCTCACAAATCCTGCCTTTTTTATGAATCAAAAAGTAGCGATTTGTATGCCTTCGCCCTATTTCAACTACGGAAATAGTGCCTTTTCGCAAAGAAAAATCGTTTCGCAAGACTCGGTCATAGACTTTTCGGAGGTCAAAGTGCCAAGTTATAGTTACTTGTCTGCAAGCGCAAATATCAATGCTTTGTCTGTAGGATTGCGCTTCAATAAGCTGCAATTAGGCTTTACTTCAGGGCTGCGCACTTTTTCTTATATGGGTTATAATGGAGACGCATTTTTACTGCTTACGCAAGGAAATAAAAATTTTATTGGGCAAAAAGTGAATATTGCCCCAGCTTTTCAAGTCAATATGTTTACAGAAATGGGCGTAAGTGCGGCATACCGTTTTTTGAATGAAAGGCTTTCCGTTGGCATAAGAGGCAAATATTTGATGGGTTTAGCGGATATTTCTACGTCAAAAGAAAATAGAGAGATGAGTCTTTATACAAATCCTGATATTTTTCAACTTCAACTGACCACCAATTATCAAGTAAATTCGAGTTTGGCAGGCATAAATTTGGGTAATTTAGATTCTTTAAGCAGCTTTAAACCCCAATTTTCGGGCAAAAATAGCGGAGTCGCCTTTGATATTGGCGCGGAATTTAAGGTAAATGATAAACTTTCTATAGCTGCAAGTGTCATAGATTTGGGCGGAATCACTTGGCGCGAAAATACAAATAGTTATAGCTCAAAAGGAAGTTATACCTACGAAGGCATAGACGCTGCCGCCTTAGTGTTGCAGGATTCGAGCATTAATTTTGATGCAATTGGCGACACTTTACGCAAAGTCCTGCATTTTGAAGCAAAAGAACAAGGCGCTTACAAAACGCCTTTACATTCCCAATTTTACCTAAGTGCCTCCTACCGTCCTATTCAAATTCTCCGAGTAGGCGGCTTATTTTATGGAGAATTTTTGTATGGAAAATTGCATCCTTCTGTGGCAATAAGCGGAAATATTGAGCTAAAGAAGTGGTTTTCAGCAGGTTTACTACTCGCATATCGCAACAAACACCTCATGCCGCCCGGCATAAATGTCTCTTTGGGCGGAGGACCTGTGCAGGTATTTTTTGCGACAGATAACATTGTGGGAGCTTTGATGCCTTTTCGTACAAAAGATTATAACATAAGAACGGGCTTTAATTGGCTTTTGGGGGCGACAAAACCATAACTGTAACTGTCCTTTAAAAAAGGGCAGCTAAAAAACAACATGTATGACATCATTTTTTTTACCTGTTTTCTTGTCCCTAACGAGACAAAAGAACGAAAAATGGCAGACATGTTGTAAGAAACCAATATTTAATTATTGAACTAACTTATGGATATTATTACGAAAAACTTAGCCATTATTGAACATTGTATTCAAAATAAGGGGTATGAGGAAGTGGAAACGGAACGCTTTGAACTGAAAGACCTCTCACAAGGTTGGGGAGAGGATTGGTATAAAAGTGTTTGTGCTTTTTTGAATACGAATGGGGGAATCATTGTTATTGGCATACAAGACAAAAATAATTCAAAGCCGCCTTATTATAAATTTACAGGTTATAACAATAGTGATGCGAATGAAAAGCACTTAAAGCAAGAGCTGCCCAAAAAATTTACAGATGAAAAAGGCAATAAAATAGATTTAACGCATCATATAACAAACTGTGAGTTAAGGGATTTTGAAGGAGGCAGAGTAGTTGTTGTTTATATAGAAGAATTATCGGCTGAAAAAAAGTATATATATTATGAAGGCAAGGCGTATATTCGCAAACTTACAGGCGACCATGAATTGAGTCGCACAGAAATCGAAATCTATGAGGAAGTCAAAAAAGACGTTATAAGTTATCAAGAATTGAAACCCATACAAGGAACGAGTATCAACGATTTGAACCTGAATGTACTAAATCAATTTATTTTTCAAGCTAATATAGGCAAAAAAAGAGGGGAAACGAAGAAGGAAACTTTGGCAGAAGCAGCGGCTTTTTTGGTAGGGCAAGGTTTTTTGTATGAAAATAAAGTTACTATGTTAGGAATGTTGGTTTGTGGAGATTATCCCGAAAGATGGATACAGGGGAAATGCGAAATAGACTGTTATGTAGAAGTTCCTAACTCCCACAAAGTTGCACAAAGTAAAGAAATAATAGAAGATAACATTATAGAATTGATTAGAAGAAGCCAAAGTTTTATTTGGAGAAATATAGAAGTAGGCGTTTTATATACAAATGGAGGAATGGCTGCCCCAGAATATCCCGAAGCCTTGATACGTGAAATGGTAAATAATGCAGTTGCGCACCGAAGTTATATAAATGAACGTTTTATTATTATTGAAATTCATCCTCAAAAATGCCTTCTTATCCGCAATCCGGGCATGTTTCAACAGCGGCAACGCATCTATTTAAACACAGAATTTGGGCAAATACGCAGAATTGTCCCGATTCAAGCAGTACGAAATCCTAAATTAGCGCAAATGCTGAAAAATTTTGACTATTGGGAAGGTAAGGGCAAGGGGCTAACTTCGTTGATAGATGCTTGTTTAGACAATGAAATAGATGTGCCTTATTATATACTTACGGCAGACGAGATTCATCTTTATATTCCAAAAGGCAAGGTATATGACGAGCAAATGGAGCTATGGTGGGAGTCTTTTGAAGGTTATTTTTTCCAGAAAATAGGCAGAGATTTGACCGAAGAAGAAAAAATAATTTTATCCTTTTTTAAGAAGTCGGAGGAGTTGAATGTTAGGGAACGCTATACCATTTTGATGACTATGAGTAATAATCATCATCATGTTATAGACATTTTTATGAAAAATGGCTTGCTATTCAATAACCCCGAAAGCCCAGCCTTGTATCCTATTTATCAAGTGGATAGAAAGCTGATGAAAATCGATTTTTGGGCAGAATTGAAGCAATTATTTGGGCAGGAATGGGAAGCATTAAATTTTGATTACAAAACAGTGCTGAATGTCATTTACTTGCAAAATCATTTTGGAAAAATGGATAAAGCCGTAAGTATCAATCGAATAAGTGCATTTTTGTATGTGAGAGAACCCAAAAGAACGAACAAATTGGGGGAATACGAAAGCTACAAACGAAAAATACGCAATGTTATCAGTCATTTAGCAGAAAAGCAAATGATTGTACGCAAAAATGGTAAAGCAGATTTTGGGGTAAATGCCCCTTAATTGCTTATTTATTTGTATAGAAAAAAAACATATTTTATCTTTGCAGAAATATACAAAAACCTATTCGCACATTCTATACAAAACAACACTTATAAACTATGATACGTTCTCTTAGTATAAAAAATTTTATGGCACATTCAGAAGTGAACCTAAAAGATGTCCCTGCAATCAACATAATCATCGGAAAAAATGATACAGGGAAAACAGGTTTATTAAAAATGCTTTATGCTACGGTCAAATCGCTGGAAATATATAGTCTAAAAACAAAGTCTTCTGATATTTCTTTCAAAAAAGTACTGGCAGACAAACTTCACGATACTTTTATGCCCCGTAAAAATGGGCTGGGGGACTTAGTGCAAAAAGGCAGCAAAGATAGAAGATTAGAAGTTGATATTAGGATAGAGGGCAATAATGGAAAATATCATGAAAACTTATATTTTTCTTATGGCGATAGGGCAGAAAAAACTATCTCATCAGGCAATGAACCTACTGAATTATTGCCCGATAATTTGATTAATACGATATTTATCCCTGCAAAAGAGGTACTGACGGCATTTAATGACATCAGAAACATTAGAGAACTGCGTTTTGGGGTAGGTTTTGATGACACTTATTTAGATTTAATCAAAGCCTTGAATATTCCTACCGCCAAAGGGCGAATTGCGAATGAGTTGAGCACGGTTAATAAAACCTTAGAAGACTTATTTGAAGGAAAAATTGAGCGAACAGGGCAGCAGGAGCAGCCTTTTGTGTTCAAAAAAGGAAATCAATCCTTTGCTATGCAACAAACTTCGGAAGGGATAAAAAAAATAGGCATTTTGACCACTTTAATTAACAATAGACAATTGGGAAAAGGCACAATCCTTTTTATGGACGAGCCAGAAACGGCTTTACACCCTGATGCGATTAGGCAAATGGTGGAAATGTTGGTGGCTATGAGTAAAGCTGGAGTCCAAATATTTATCGCCTCACACAATTATTTTGTAGTCAAACAGTTGGCAAATTGCGCAAAAAGAGATAAGTTAAATGTAAGTTGTTGGAACTTGACAAAAGAAAGTGGAAAACCGGTAAACAACGCTTTTCACGACCTAATAGACGGAATTTTGCCTTCAAATTCTATTATTGATGAAACCTTAAAAATGTTTGACGAAGAAATAGCCATTGATTTAAACAATTAATATATGCCAATAATAACAGAAAGTGCTATAACACTCAATTTTCCCGATAATAATTACTTTCGATTTGAAAATTGTGAGGGATACAAACTCATCAAAAATAACTTTAAAGAAATGGATGTTTGTTGGTATGAACAAGTAACGGATACCTTATACCTTATAGAGCTGAAAGATTGGAAAGATGGTTCATTAATAGAAGAACAAGACCCTAATATTTCGCATCAACAAATCATACAAACAAAAAAAAATATTGCAACATCTAATATACACATACTTGTCAAAAAATCAATAGATAGCGTTTGTATGTTTATATCTATATTATTGGAAAAACCGCACGCAGCCAAAATTCAAGCCTGCGTGCCTTTTACAATCACTCACAATACAAAAATAAAACTACTTTCTATCATCAATTGGACAAACCCTGATATAAGCCCTATTTCTGCAATTAACACTGAATATAAATCAAAATTTAAGCCTTACAAAACACTTTTTAACATTCAAGCATGTCTTGTGCTAACTAAAATACAAGCGTCAAATCTATTTACATGGATTAGCTAATAAGCTATGGAAAACTACAAACAAACCTATAAAAAGCTCCTTGCTTCCGCAGAAAACCTGCCTTACAGCGACGAGCGTGT
>JAYUZN010000685.1:0-2611 GCA_043751755.1 Bacteroidota bacterium
TGGCATCATTCATTGCGTTTCGGCTTTAGCCAAACGCAATATGATAGAGATAGTTTCGTCATCACGCACGTAGGTCTCCACTTTAGAACGTAACCAAAATATTAAGGATAAAATTCTTCTAAAATAACCACATCATGTTTGATTTTCTATTAGGGATTATTGGAAATTTGGTAGCAGCATTGGGGGAAAATATTTCTCAAGAGGTAAAATATAAACTTTTTCCTGACGAAAATTTAGTGGAATATCTGCCACGTTTATACTACAAAGTTTTTACAGAAACGATAGAAAACTATGCGCAAAACCCTGCCAATAATACAGAAATAGCTGTGTTACAGCAATTTGAATCTCTTAAATATTGGGACGGAGAGGAGATTGAAAGAAAAAAAGCCTTGCTTATTCAACTGTTAAAAGAGGCAAGTAAAGACTACAAAAATACAGAAAATAGCCTTGAAAGCCCTTTATTTATCGCTTTATTAGCAAAACATTTTATCGAAAAAGGCGTAATTGTAGCAGTTTCTATTCCTGAATTAACCCAAATTCTCCAAAATGCTCTTCAAAAATTTCCTGCTCATTTTTTCAATAAACTTACTGTTTCGCAAGGAAATTATTTGATATTACAAGAAGTGTATAATTTGGGGAATATACTCCCAAAAGAAGATTTCTTTCTGCCTCATTTTGACTTATTTCACCAAAAATTAGACATTTTGTTAGCAAGAACGCCTCCAAAAACACTTGAAAAATTATTTATTACGGTTTTTGCGCCTACAAAAACACAGATTCAGGATACGAATTTAGCAGAAATGTATGGAGAAACTGCCTTAGAATGGAAACCTTATGGCGACAAAAACATAGCAGAGTTGATAGCTTCTTTCCAACAAGCCTATCCTTTATATACCCTTGAATTACAGGCATTTCCTGCAAATTTGGAGTTAGATGTAGCAGAGATAGCCGAATGGAAATGCAAAAAAAGTCATCAACTTATTATATTGGATATCAATTTGTTAGCGATTCATTCGCAGGTTTCTACTATCTTAGATGATTGCCATGTAGGAGGCATTATTATTCCTTATTTTCCATTCAAAGATAGTGGGCTAAATGATAAATTAGACAGCTATAAAAACAAGTATTTGCCCCATTTGATGTTGTACAAATCCCTGCCAAGGTTTGGCTTGCGCAAGGAAATTCAAACCAATGTCTTTGAAAGTGAGTTATTTGACAAAATAGATATGATAGCAAGTGAGTGCTTGCAAGTGGTGAAACATACGGGAAAAACAAGTAGCAAAGATTTTTCATTTTAATTTTTAACCTCAATTTATGATATTTTCATTTTATTCTTATAAAGGTGGCGTAGGGAGAACGCAATTAGTGGCAAATCTTGCGGCTTATTTGTGCTATTATGAGGCAAAAAAAATCTTATTGATTGACTGGGATTTGGAGGCGCCTGGGTTAGATATGTATTTTGAAGGAATATTTGAAAATAAATGGCATGTTATGGCTTTTATGAGGCGAAATTATCCTACTATTTATGAAGAATATATAGAAAAAAGGAAAGAAGCTGGTCATGCCAAGACTATATATGAACATGAGTGGGCAAAATCATCTATTGACAATGTATTGATTAGAAAAGCCAAAGAAATCTTAGAACAAAGAAAGTCTGAAAAAGGCTTAATCGACTTCTTGAATGACTATATAACCTTAGCAAAAACTACAGGAAATCAAGCCAAAATAGCTGCAAATATTCCCAATTACAAAGAGTATATATTCCAAGCTATTCCAGAAATGGAAGGTACAGGAAAAGTAGATATACTTTCCGCAGGAAAGTTTGATGAGCATTATATCCAAAAAGTGAATGACTTTGATTGGGAAGGCTTCAAAGAACGTTATAATGGCATAGGTTTTATAGAAGAATATTGGAAACCCCAACTTCAAAATGGCGATTATGACTATATTTTCATAGATAGCAGGACAGGAATTAGCGATTATGCGGGAATTTGTAATATTTTGATGCCTGATGCCAATGTGATATTAGTTGCCCCAAATAAGCAAAATATGCAAGGGGCAAAACGTATTGCAGAAGGCATTGTAAGTTCGGGATATGTGCAGAAAGGGAAACGTAAACCCTTGATTCTGCCTTTATTAGCGCGGGTAGATACAAGTGTGGAATCTTCTGCGCCCAAATTGAGAAGCTATAAAGAGCTATTTGCAGAAACTTTTTTTCCGCTCATTTTTCCCAACAAGGAATTTACAGAAAAGGCAAAAAATGACTATTTAAAATGGAATGAAACCTACATTTTGGAATATAAAAGAGACCTTTCTGTAGGCGAAAATATATTATTTGACCTCAATAAACAAACGATTGAAGTAAGTTCATTAGCCAATATTTATAAAGAAATTGCTACCTTAATTCAGCGTACAGACCACAATAGCGATAATTTTATTTCATGACAAATACCGCAAAAGTTGCGCACAAATACACTGCGCCAGACTACTACAAGTTAGATGATTTGTTTACAGACGAACAAAAACTCATCAGAGACGCTGTTCGCACTTGGGTAAACGACAAAGTTACGCCGCATATAAATGATTGGGCGCAAAACAACGAATGTCCTAC
>JAYUZN010000686.1:0-3231 GCA_043751755.1 Bacteroidota bacterium
ATCAGGCAGAGAAGTCGAAGCATTGAAAAAGTCATTGATTGCCCGAAATAAGGAGGTTTTTCCGCTCCCATTTTCGCCATAAATTAATACATTTTCGCCCTTAACAAGGCTTATCGCTGCATACTTGCCGTAGTAAGCACGATAGTTTTTCAACTGAATCTTTGTTATTTTTTTCATATTCTGCCTTCTATCAGATTAATTGTATGAATGTTGAGTAATCGCACCAAAGACGCGTCTATGAGGTGGTTTCGGTCGGTTAATTGTGCGTAAATGCCCATAATTATCTCATTTTCTTCGCCCAATAACAAAGCAGGTAGGGCGGGGAGATGCCGTTCAAATACGCAATTTCTTGCCCACATTTCCTCCCCAAAATACAATTCATATATGAGGCTATCTATCAGCCGCTCAAAATACATTGCCATTACGCGCTGCTTATGCGTAGGATTTTCCTGCCCTTTCAGCCACAAAACATACTCCACAAGTCGTATAAACGGCTCTTGTTCGGCATGAGAAAGGGCTTTTATGCGCAATTTTTCTACATTTTCTTTTTTTATTTCTGCTAACACCTCTCCTTTTTCGGGATTCAAACACTGATGATAAAAATCCAATAACTTGGAATTTAACATAGCTAATATATACTTCAAATTCAGCGTTTCATTTGTTAAAGTGATGACGTGCATATTCTTCATACATATAAACTGTTGTGTATCAAGGGTTGCTATCAAGGTATCACTTGTTTGACGGATAACGATTTTTTCGGCAGCCTCAAAATGCGCAGAATAACGAGGTGCGGCGAGATTATCCCCATATTTAATCCACCTTTTTCCGTCCCATTTTGTTACGTATTTTTGTATATCGCTGCCCCGCAACAAGGCTTTATAGCTGCTATCTACTTCATATTCTGCATCATAAGTTCTGTTTTGCACCATTTCGGCAGTCTGTTTTGGGTTTCCTTTTCCTTTTTCATAAGGAATCATACCCGAAACAACTTGACAAAAATTAGTCAAAGGACGTGCATCTTTTTGCAGCGCATCAAGCACTAATTGTGTTTTGTTGTCAATAAAAATATTGATAGGTTCGCCCAGATTGTCTTTCCATCGAGATTGCGGTTTTATATGTTGTGTTATAGCCGTTTTACTCACAATTCTAATTTTTATTTCGTTTTCAATTGGCAGCATTTTTTTTAGCACAAAAATATCCGTATTTACCACCGCTGTAAACACATTTTTTTCGTAATGAGAAATGTCAATCAGCTGCGTTTCTTTCCATATAAATTGCCGTATCTTTTTCAAAGTTAGGTTTATAAGCCAAGTGTTTGGGATAATAAAAGATAAAATCCCTTTTTCTTTCAATAAATCATGTCCTTTTTCCATAAACAGCAAATAGCTATCTAATTGATAATCTTGATGTTGATAGTTTTTGGTAAAATATATTTTCTCCTTTTCCGAAAGTTTTGCGCCATACGGCGGATTTCCAATCACTATATCAAAGCCTTCTTTTACAGCAGGAAAAAAATACGAAGTATTGAAAAAACCTACGCTTTTTTCTTGAAAAATGTGTTGGAAAGAATCCCACAGGCTTTGCGCTTCTGCCAAATCCGCTATATTTTTTTCGCGAAAAGTGCTTTTTTTCTCATAAATGGCTTCATTTTCGGCTACAAAAACAGGTTCTTCTGTATTTCCTTCCAAGTTAAAAGCAGCCTTTTTTTGCCCTTGTTTTTGCATTTTTGTACCCGATTCTTGGGCTATTTTTTTGCGATTTTGAAGGATAATATCATTGTTATAGCTTGTAATTTTATTTACAATGTCTTTAATTTCAGCTTTCAAACTTTCCTTTTTTTCGGTAGCAGCATAAAAATAATTTTCGGTAGCCTCGCCAAATTTGCTTATTAGTTTTTGCAAAATAGGGTCATTTTTGCCCGAAAAATGGGGTGCATCTATCAAAGTATTTGCCGCCACAAACTTAAATTCTAAGTTTGGCAGGGCTTTTACGCCATAATTATCTGCGGGATTTTGATTGGTTTTTTGGTCTATAATGAGCGAAATAAAGCAGCGTAACTTCGCTATCTGCACCGCAACAGGTTGTATATCAATGCCATAGATAGAATTGAGAATGATGCCAAACTTGCGCAAATACGACCCATTTTCATCTTTGAGTTTTGTGCGCATTTCTGCTCGGATAGGTTGCGGAAATTTGCCTATCAGTTTTTCAAACCAAAGCCTGTTTTCTGGGTCAATTTTTGCTAAAATATGCGTCATTTTTGCCAAAACGCCCATCGGAAATGCGCCCGAACCACAAGCTGGGTCAAGGATTTTGCAGTCGTCAAGGGCATCTATCATGGCAGATTGTTCGGCTTCGTCAAAAGCACAATCTGTTGATTGATAGGAAAGTAAAGCAGGTAATTTGGCGGCTGTTTCGGCAGAGGGTACTTTTTCTTTCAAAAAAGCCATCAAACTTTCGTCCACCATATATTCCACGATTTCGCGCGGGGTGTAAAAAGAGCCTGTAGCTTTTCGGGCAGAAATTTTGGTGTTTTCAGTCGTATCTTGATAGGCAGCCAAGAGACTTTCAAAGATTTTGCCCAACAATTCGGGGTCAAGGGCGACTTCTTCTTCTATAGGCGTATTTTCTTCTATCGTAAATTTATACTTTTCTAACAAAGGAATCATACCTAAGACATGTACCTGCGTAGCCTTTTTGTCGCCTTCTATGAGGCTGCTAAAATCTTGATTTCTTTTTCCTTCAAAAAAGAGAAAATTGGGAATAGCGAGTTTTTCGGGCTGCAAACTTTTGTGCGGAATCTCTGCTACAGTCGCATCAAACAGCCCACCATTTACAAAGGGCGCGCGGTTGAGTTCTGTTTTTACGGCTTCAAAGTCTTGAAAATAAAGGGTTTCTGCTACTTCATTTCCGTCCAAAAAACGGTTTTCTATTTTTTGGTTCAAGACATTGAAAAAGAGGTTTTGCAAAATGCCTTTGTAATAAGAACTGTCGTTTTCTGCGAAATTGCGCAGATTTTGCTGCAAAAACTCAATATCAAAGAGCTTTTCAGACACCCATTTTCTTTCTTTCAAAAACCATAAAAAAATGATTCTTGTAATGAGTTTTATAATGAGAATTGGCGTTTCTTTCGCTTCTGTTGTGTTAAATACTATATTATTGTCTTTATTTGCCAACAAATACCAATCAAACAATTCTTTGTAAAAGAGTTTGTTCAAAGTAGCAACATTC
>JAYUZN010000687.1:0-7729 GCA_043751755.1 Bacteroidota bacterium
GTGAAGCAAATCTTTGAAGTAATTAGCGAAATCACAGGAAATGACCTAAAATTGATTCATGAATTAGACAGTCAAGAGGTGAAAATTGTGAGTAATGAACATCTCAATGGATTGCCACTACATTTGATTAGTCAAGGCTATAACAATGTTATAGGTTGGGTAGGTTTTTTTATGAAAAGATTGTGGGAAACTACTTCTTCGGACAAAAAACAGGCTTTTAAAGAAAGCTATGCGACTTGTTTTATTGACGAAATCGACACCTATCTCCACCCAAAATGGCAGCGTACAATATTGGCAACTTTGGCAAAACATTTCCCAAATACGCAATTTATTGTCAGTACGCATTCGCCTTTTGTGCTTACGTACTTGCCAAATGAAAATGATAATGTGTTGATTTACAAAATTATGCAAAATGGCGCAACCGTTTCCCTCACAGCAGCAGGACGAGACATACGTTCCTTTTTGTTGGAGTGGTTTGAAATTGCAGAACGCCCTGATTTTGCCCAAAAAGAAATAGATGCCTTGTATCAAGCATTTGAAGCTGAAAACCCTAATTTTGCACAACTTCGTGCAACCCTTGCAAGGTTGCGCCAAAAATATACAGATAATGACCCTGATTTACTCAAAGCAGAACATATTTTAAACGTGTTAGAAGATTAAAAAATGATACATATTATAAAACAAAATGAACCTGAAGCACTGAAAGCCCTGCGCGAATCGGGGGCTTTGAAATATGCAGACCTAAAAGGGAAGGCAAAAAAAGAGGTTGAAACGTCTCTTTTGGAAGAGCAAGGCTATTTGTGTGCCTATTGTATGCGACAAATCAGTTATTTGGGTAGTATTGAACACCATCATCCACAAAGTATTTATAATGGAACAGACGGAAAAGCAGATTTACGGCTTAGTTATTCCAATTTTTTAGGGGTATGTGTAGGATATTACAACTTGACACCCAATATTCATCATCCAGACCATCTCAAAGCGCATTGCGAAAATGTAAGAGGAAATAAGCCTTTGAAAGTGAATCCTCAAGATGAAAGAACGATAGCTGCCATAAAATATACCAACAACGGGAAAATATTTTCGGAAGATGCTGAAATAAATACAGATGTAACAGAAACACTGCACCTTAATTTAGAAAAATTGAGGCAAAATAGGATGGAGGTATGGGACGGTGTACAAAAAGGATTATCCATTAGAGGCAGAACGCCTCAAAATATACAACAACAATTTGCAAAGTATAGCCATCGCAAAGATGGCAAAAGATTTGAATATTGCGGAATCGTTTTGTATTACTTGCAAAAAGAAATGGCGAAATAATCCCTAACTTTGCTTTAAACAGGTCATTTCTTCAAGAAATGACCTGTTTAAAGCAAAGGTTATACCCTTCATTCTACAATATAACCCCAATCCCAATATACGGGTGCAGTTTATATAAGCTTTTAAATAACACCTGCCCAACCAATATTTGCACAGCATCGAAATCCTTACCTGTGTCTTTTTTAACCGTACCGAAAAAAGTATAATAATTTATGCCATAATCAAATAGCATACGTTTGGCAAAAATATACCTTTTCCCTATCCCTATGCCAATGCTCATTCTGCCCGGCATTATTCGGGTTTCTCCACGCGCTTGCCTACGGGGTAATTCTGTGATTTCCGTCAGAACCTGATTTTCTCGGAGTGTTCCATGTCGAAAATGCGAAGTAGTAGGAAACAAGGTATAAACCCCCACAGTTCCATACACCCCTAAAGGAGCGAATCCAAAGGCTTTTTTACTATAAAAAGCAGCATAAGCCCCTAAGCCTACGCGGTGATTCGTGAAATAATAGTCTCCCCCTTGAAGCGGCTCACTCCACTCGAAATGATAGTTTTCCTTACTATAGTCCACTACCGCATGTACGGACATAGCACGCCCTACGGTATAACCTACATCTACTCTATTGCGAAGGGTTACTGGATTTATGTAAGTTCTTGTTATGTAGTTGAGTCCCAAATCTGGGCGATATTCAAGCGTGAATTTTTTGCCAATATAGCCCGGCACTTGCGCTTGTAATAGGCATATTGCTGCTTGAAGCAGGCATAAAAGTGTTGTTTTTTTCATGTAAATGTAAGTACGAGTGAGAAATAATCTAAACATATATTTTGGATTTATTTTATTGATTATGATAAACTTACCTCAACTTTTAACTTTCAACTTTCAACTTTCAACTACTTGTTTTTGTGGAGTTGAAGTAACAGGTCGTAGATATGTGCGTTCAAAAAGTCGTCCGTATCTTTGTGCGTAAAAGTGGTCTTTTTGAGGGGAATAATATCGCCCGTTTTTGCGTTGAGTACGTAAGAATTGATAGTTGTGCGATAATGATGCTTATATTGTTCATAGACCAAAATGCCCGCTAAGGGTGGGACAAAAATTACAGGCACAAAAAGAGAATAATATAAACGTAAAATATCATTGCTATTTCTAATGCTTACAATATTGGTATAAACAAATTGGTCTGTGTTATATTTGGCAGCAATTTTCATCAATTCGTCATGGTACATCGGCATCAGGTTCATTTCGCCCTTTGTCAAAGCCTCTTTTATCCACCTATTCACCATCACATAGTCGTTAAAGGCTTCTGTATCACCGTCTTTTAGCTTTTTTTCGCCCAATAAATGCAGATTGATACCTACTGCTTGCGAATGTTTGCGCAGCATTTCACTCACACTTTGCTCCTTTTTTTCGGCAGTCAAAACCAAAGAATTTGCCTTAGGATTGAAAAAATCTTTGTGAAAAGTCCAATAATGAGGAGCTAATAACACGACATTTTCTAAGCCCATTTTCCAACCTTTTTTGTCATAGTTAGCCATTTTTTTCTCATATTTCTTTGTTTTTGCAAAGGCAAGATATTCTTTTCTTTCTGTATAGAGTTGTCTTGCTTTTTGATTGAGGTTTATAAAAGCCGTATCTTCTACATATTCTACAAAAGCGTATTTTAAATAACTTTGGTCAAATTTAACCATCATTTTTTCTTTTTCCTTCAAAATTTCTGCTTCTATCCTCTTTTTAACCGAATCTGCTACCCATTTCATGTCAGCTAAATCGGTCAATTTATCTAAAGCTTCTGCTGTTTTTTTCTCCATTTCTATTTCTTCCTCCGATTTAGGTATTGCCTCCTCTTTCTCGCTTTTCCCGTCTTGCGCAGCCTGCCAATGTTCAAACCCCTTAAAAAAACTTTCTTGCGAAATATATCGCTTCATTTCTACCATCAACTCCTTACACATCAAGGAAATCTCAACTTCTTGCGGATAATCCTGCATCAATCGCCAAAGGTAATTCGTGGCAAAAATATGAAACTCTTTTTTGGAAGCATTTTGCATAAGTGCATACACCTGTTGCAATTCGCCTTCTGTTTTCGCAAACTCCTCCCTATTATCTACGTCCGAATAGGTATTTCTTTTGGCAAGTTGATAAAGTGCCTTTGCTGCTGTTTTTTTGAGGTAAATATTTTTGGGATATTTTTGCAATAAATGAGCAGACACATACAACGCCTCTTCATAACATTCCGAATCTATATATGCCATAGGCAGCTCAAAACGGGCTTGCAAACGCGCCGCATTAAACTCCTGTTCAGACACCAAAAACAGTTTTCCTTCCCCTTTTTTCGTCTTCTCCAAACTGTTTTTTAGCAAGGCTTTTCGGGCAGCAATATTTGGGTGCGTACTCATAGAATCGCTTTCAGATTCATTTGCCCCTTTGATTTCCAAGACTTTAGGCACAAAAATATCCTTACGAATTTTCATAAAATCAGTTTCTAACATCTTTTTAGGAAAAGGAGAATCCGCAAAAGGAATATTCGCAAGGCGCAACATTTCATACACATTTTCTAAAGAACGGGTAGCATATTCCGTTTTCAGCACAAAATTAAGTCCCAATGCATCTGCTTCTGTTTCATTTTCTTTCGCATAAGAATGATATTTCAACATTTTCTTTTCATATATATCTTGCGAAAAAGAGCCTTGATTTTCCTTTGCGATATTTCTTGCCTCCAAATATTTATTGAGCGAATGTT
This sequence comes from Bacteroidota bacterium, assembly GCA_043751755.1. Taxonomy (GTDB): domain Bacteria; phylum Bacteroidota; class Bacteroidia; order J057; family J057; genus JAAFHL01. Next base: position 4,056 of record JAYUZN010000687.1, read on the forward strand.
GTTTCATCACATGCCCAATTTCATGCCCCAAAATCAAGGCTAATTCTGCCTCATTTTGCACTTTTGCCATAAGCCCCATCGTTACAAAAATAACGCCTCCATCGGTTGCAAAGGCATTGACTTCGGGCGAACGAAGGGTATAAATGCGAATATTTTTAGGAATATCGGGGTTCTTTTTTTGAAGTTCCGTTTTTATTTTTTCTAAATACATGCTTATAGGGTCATTGTAAAGCACCCAGCCACTTCGCAACATATTGTCTAAGGAAAAAGTCGTTTCCAAATAGAAAATATTTTTGTTTGCCTTAGTCGCACGTTCACTGCGACTTCCTCCCGTTTTTTGAACTTTTTTGTCCTCAAACTTTTGGCTCACGCTTACCTGCCAATCTTGCGGCACTTTGCCCGAACAGGTAAGTAGGTTATAATTGTCTGTATATTGCGAATAAGCAGAAAATATCCCGAATAACAGGGCAAAAAACGTGTAATATTGTTTTTTCATACAGTTAGATTAAGACAAAAGAGGAAAGAATAGCCCTCTTTGTGTGAATGGTGAGTTGTAATATAGCTGCAAATGTATTACTTTTTTTTAATGGAACATTTTTTCTATCTATTTTGTATGTGTTGTGTTTAGGATAAAATGCCTGTCATAAGGTGGCGCATTTTTTAAAAGTGCGCCACGCTACAAACCATTTTAAACATATATAGCCCAATAATGTTGTAATGAGAAATAGCTACAAATTGATTATGATAAACATATATTAACTCTCAACTCTCAACTCTCAACTACTTACCATGGCAATTCTCATTTTCTTTTTGGCGCATTGGTTTGGCTCTTTGTTTTCGCAGACCTTTTTCAATCATCGATATTCTTCACATAAAATGTTCACTATGAGCAAATTATGGGAGAGATTCTTTTATCTAACGACTTATATTTCACAAGGTTCCTCTTATCTTGTGCCACGTGCGTATGCCATTTTGCATAGAATGCACCATGCTTATTCCGACACAGAACAAGACCCACATTCGCCCAATTTCTTCAAAGATGTGCTTTCGATGATGATGCACACAAAGGAAATTTATCAACAAGTGAAAAATAATACGGTTGAGGTTTCTGCAAAGTTTTTGGGCAACTATCCTGCATGGAATTTTATGGACAAAATCGCCGATTCTTGGACTTCGCGCATATTGTGGGGACTGGGTTATGTGGCATTTTATTACTTTTTTGCAACAGCTTGGTGGATGTATTTGTTGTTGCCCATTCATTTTTTGATGGGGCCTATACATGGCGCGATTGTGAATTGGTGCGGGCATAAATACGGCTATCAAAATTTTGAAAATGAGGACAAATCTAAGAATACGCTTGTTTTTGACTTTTTGATGTTGGGCGAATTGTTCCAAAATAACCATCACAAACACCCAAATAGCCCTAATTTTGCGGCAAAATGGTGGGAATTAGACCCCATTTACCCCATTATGAAATGTATGCACTGGGTAGGGATTATTCAATTAAGAAAAGCATAGGTAGTTGAGAGTTAAAAGTTGAGAGTTAAAAGTTAGTATAATCACATAATAATGAACACTTTATACTAATAATGTATTTCTAATTTATTTCTCACTTATACTTAGGAGTAAAAAGTGGCTCACTTTCCAAAAGTGAGCCACTTTCCTTTAAGGTTTTGATATGTCTCCTATCCTCATTTCTCCGCCCGATTTTCTGCCTGATGAGGCAAAAATAGTCTGCCAATTATTTGAACAGGGCTTGCAGCGATTTCATATCCGAAAACAAACACAGGAGATAGAAGAAGTCCGTTTATACCTAAAAAATATCCCACAAAGCCTTCATAATCAAATCGTTTTGCACAATCATTTCGAGTTGTTGCAGGAGTTTGAAGGCTTGGGGGGCTTGCATTTTAATGCGAAAAATCCTTTTTCAGAAGTTGTTTTAGCTCAATATAAAGGAAAAATATTCACACAAGCCTGTCATTCTTTTGAGGAAATACAAAGCTTAGATGAGCGCATTTCTTACTGTTTTTTGAGTCCGATTTATGATAGCATTTCTAAGGAAAATTATAGGAGTTCTTTTTCCTCAACGGCAATAAAAGCTTTTTTTCCCCAATATAAAAGAGCTACAAAAGTCGTGGCTTTGGGCGGAATAAAGCCCGAAAACCAAGCAAAAACCCTATCATTTGGCTTTGATAAGGTAGCAGTTTTGGGCTATATTTGGGACCAATATAGCAAAAATGGCTCTGAAAAAGCCTTGTTTGAACGGTGGGAGAAAATGAGAAATGAGAAATGAGAATTGAGAATTGAGAAATGAGAAATGAAAAATGAATGGTTGCTAACTGCTAACTGTTCACTGCTAACTGTTACAGGTTTCTTCCCAGCCTTTGCGCCAATTTATCCCAGCGATTGCGATAGTTTTCCTCGTCTCCTTTTTCGCAAAAATCTTCAATAATGAGTTCTGTCATGTCGTCATCTTCATCATATGGCGCAACTTGAAAGCGTAAATGCGCGCCACGCTCGTGCGTATCTAACCATTCCCATTCCAAAATGTGGTATTTTTCGTCAAGTTCTGTTATATGTGCTTTTTCGGTAAAATCCGCCCAATGAAAAGTATAAACCCTTGATTTTGTGTCAAATTCGACTTTTTCTGCCAGCCAATTGCGCAAGGCTTCGGGTTTGTGTAGCATGAAAAACAAATGATTTGGCTTGCATTTGTACAGATATGATAGAAATATGATTGATTTACGCATGGTTATCTATAAATGGATATTTGTAATATAAATATTTCTTAGCATATTTCATACCAAAAGAATAATCATGGCTCAAAATATATTCTATTTTTCGATATATTTTCACGTAGATTTCCGCAGAGGATATTTTCTTTCTTAATCTGCGTGAAATCTGCGGTTAAATCTGCGAAAATCTGCGCGAAATCCAGCCTAAAAAACCTCTTTCACCTCATACAGCCCCTTATCCCGCATAAATTGCGGATTGAAATTAATCGTATTATAGGTTTTGCGTTGCCAAGTAGTCGAAGGCTCCCATTTATCTTTGCTATTTCCATACTTCAATTCTACAGGCAAAACAAACTCCTTTTCACTTGCTAACCAGCGATATTCCACCGTAGTTTTGTTTGCCTCGCGGATTATTTTATATTCTAATACAGGAAACTCTGCATAATATAAATATTCTTTGAATAGCCAACTATAATTCTTGCCCAGATTTTGGTTAAAAAAAGCAATCGCATCTGTAGTGGTAACCGATTTGAGGCGATAGGTTTCCGCAAATTTCTTGATAGTTTCGAACCAAAGTTTGTCATTTTCCACCACATTCCGCAAAGTATGCAACATCCAAGTCCCTTTAAAATACATATCCGAATCCTTCCAACCCTCATAACTCACGCCCGAAGGGCCTATAATCGGCTCGCTATTTTTGATGAGAGGGCGTTGTGTGCGCAGATAAGCCACTGATTTTGTGGCGTTTCGAGTATATTCCACATACAAAGCCTCTGCATAAGTCGTGAAAGACTCATGCACCCACATGTCGCACCTATCCGCCATACTCAAGCTATTCCCAAACCACTCGTGTCCCGATTCGTGAATAATGATAAAATCGAAGCCAAAAGGATTGTTTTTGTACTCATTTCCGTAAGCAATCGCACTTTGATGCTCCAT
>JAYUZN010000688.1:0-22397 GCA_043751755.1 Bacteroidota bacterium
TCATTTTTCATTTCTTTCAACTCTCCATTTTCAATTATATCGTTTTGGAAACAGCACATTACACACCTGAACAACTAAATGAACGTTTTGATTTCTCCGCGAAATTCAAGAAAAACGTCCTTTATTTACTCGGAATAGGGATATTGCTCCTTATAACAGGGTTTTTTCTCCTGCAAAATGCACCCGCTCCTGCACATGAAGCGGCAGAGCATGGCGAACATGCACATCATGCTGTTACTGCATACACCCATTTTGTTGCCAATTTCTTGCTCGCAAATACCTTCTTTTTCCGCATAGCAATGGGAGCAATGGTATTTTTGATGTTTACTTGGCTCGGTGGCGGTGGCTGGAATACGCTCATTCGCCGTATCTCCGAAGCCATGACGCAATATGTGTATGTAGGATTTGTAGGCTTCATCATCTTGTTTTTCATGATGGGCGAAATTTACGAATGGGTGTACCTCAAACCGGGCGAAGATGTGTTGATTGACGAAAAAAGAGCTTTTTTGAATAATGGCTTTTTTATGGGCAGCAACCTGTTTTTCTTCGCTTTATGGGGCTTTTTGATTCATAGAATGCGCAAACTTTCTTTGCAAGAAGACTTAGAAGGAGGCTTGAATACTTATAATAAAACCACGCCTCTGGCAGCAGGTTTTATCATTTCCTTTGCATTTACCTATACTTTGTTTGCTATAGATTGGTTGAAATCTCTTGAACCTCACTGGTTTAGCACCATTTATGGCGTATATGTTTTTGCAGGAACGATGGTAACTTCCTTCACTACCTTATATTTGCTTATTATTATTTTGAAAAGAAATGGCTACCTTGCCTATGTCAGTGACAGTCACTTGCATGATGTCGGCAAATTTATGTTTGGATTTAGCGTATTTTGGGCATATATTTGGGTGTCGCAACTGCTATTGATTTGGTATTCAAACATGCCCGAAGAATCTATTTATTATGTAAGAAGAATGGGCGGTTCTAATATCCTGTTAGGCGGCAAAAGTTGGTTTGAGGGCTATGAAGATTCGCACGAATATTTGGGATATGCCTTCTTTTTCTTCTTCAATATCATTGTAAACTTTATTACGCCGTTCTTAGTTTTGATGACAAGAAACGCAAAACGGACTCCCGTCATTGTATATCCTTTGATATTTTTGATGCTGTTGGGACATTGGAATGACTTGTATTTGCTCATTATGCCGGGTGCAGTAGGCAAATATGAAGGTTCTTTTGGAAACATTGTGATGCAATTGGGTTTTGTGCTTACCTTCGCAGGGCTTTTTCTGGGCGTTGTCTTCAATTCCTTGTCAAAAGCGGCACTTGTCCCCAAAAATAATCCTTTCTTGGAAGAAAGTGTACACCATTCTACGGGAGTTGTATAATATGGGATTTCACGCAGATTAAAGAAATGTTCTACCATTTGCCAAAATCTGCGTGAAATCTGCGTGAATCTGCATGTTCTATGCAAGGGTGCTGCCGCCCACTATTTCGTGCATCTATAAATCAGAATTTGAATTAATCGAATAAATATTATGCAAACAAGTGTAAATCAAAGCCTTTCTAATGTACAGCTTGAAATTTTAAAGTCATTTTCGCATCATCTATCGGAAAGAGACTTGGTAGAATTTCGGAAAGTACTTGCGTTGTTTTTTGCGGAACGCTTAATGGAACAAGCCGATGCGGTTTGGAAAGATAAAAATTGGGATAACGAAACAGTGGATAAGATGTTGGTAACCAACAAATAAATTATGTTGTAAATGAGAAAGGGGATAGCAAGCAATATTATCGAAATCTGCGAAAATCTGCGAAAAACAAAAGAATCTTCATTCATAACAGAATAAACAAAACAATATGGACGCTCAAACAATTCTAACACTTCTCAAATTCGCAATTCCTGTTGTGTTAGTATTAGCAGCTTATAACCTATACTTGGTCTTTAAGCTCAAAAACGTAGATATGTTTGCGAATTGGGATAGAAACAAAATCAATGGAATATTGATGCTGCTTTTTGTCATATTTGGAACGATAGCCTCTATCTGGGGAACTATGTTATATGATGATACTTATATCCTCATTCACAATCCTGCTTCAGACCATGGAGTTGAAATAGATAGCATGTTTTATGTAACTGCAGTCATTACGGGCTTTGTGTGTATTTTGACAAACGGAGTTTTGTTTTATTTTGGCTACAAATACAGTGGCAGAGAAGGCAAGAAGGCTGTTTATTATCCTGAAAATAACAAATTAGAGATTGCGTGGACGGTTGTCCCTGCGATTGTCGTAACTTTGCTCATACTTTCAGGCATGAATACTTGGTGGAAAGTTACAGGTGATGCCCCTGCGGATAGAATTGAATTAGAACTGACGGGAAAACAGTTTGCTTGGGATATTCGTTATCCCGGTGCAGACAATAAATTTGGCGTTGTAACATGGGATTCTATCAATGATGCGGGCGGAAATTCTTATGGCTATCATTTTGCTTCGGATAAAAATGGGCAAGATGACTTCAATCCGCAAGAAATCTATCTGCCTGTAAACAAAGCTGTTAAGGTCTTGATTCGTTCAAGAGATGTATTGCACTGCCCAACTATGCCGCATTTTCGAATGAAAATAGATGCTGTACCGGGCATGACTACAAGCTACTGGTTTACGCCTATCATTACTACGGATTCTATGCGCAAGATTCGCAACAATCCTAAGTTTGTGTATGAATTGGCTTGTCAAGAAATATGTGGCGGCGGACACTGGAACATGCGCAGAGTTATTCATGTTGTAACGCAAGCCGAATATGACAAATGGACAAAGGAGCAAAAACCTACCTATTTGGCTTGGCAAGAGGCAAATGCGCCAAAAGAAGTAGCTGCTGCCGAACCGAAAACGGATACTACACAAGTAGCAAAACCTGCCGTTCCTGCACAACCTGCAACGCCTACTCCTGCACCTTCTGTCAAAGGAGGGGCGAAAGTAGAAGCCAAAAAACAGCCTATAGCAGCACCTGCAAAAGAGACTCCGAAAGCAGCAGCACCTGCGGCAAAACCTGCTGAACCTGCTAAGAAAACGGTAGCTGTAAAAGGCGGAAAAGTAAATCCTTAATAATAAAAAATGGAAATGAAAGAAGTTTAGATGCTTTTTCATTTCTCATTTTTCATTTTTCATTTAAAAATATACTATGTCAGAAGTAACCACACATATCAGCCCCGATGTTCATCATGATGAACATGCGCACAGCAAGTTCGTAAAACATCATGAGCATCATCACGAAAGTAACTTCATTACGAAGTATATTTTCTGTCAAGACCATAAAACGATTGCCAAACAATTCCTGTTTACAGGGACATTTATGGCGATTATCGGACTTAGCTTGTCTATTTTGTTCCGTTTGCAATTGGCTTTTCCCAATACGCCCATGCCTTTTTTGGAGACATTGTTGGGGAAATGGGCGCCGGGCGGAATCCTTGACCCTAATTTTTACCTTGCTTTGGTAACGATGCATGGGACAATTATCGTATTCTTTGTATTGACCGCAGGATTGAGCGGTACTTTCAGTAACTTCTTGATTCCCTTGCAGATAGGTGCGCGCGACATGGCATCAGGCTTCTTGAACATGCTTTCTTATTGGGCATTTTTCATCTCTTCTTGTTTGATGCTGATTTCTTTGGGCATTGAAACAGGGCCTGCATCAGGAGGTTGGGTTATTTATCCGCCTTTGAGTGCCTTGCCACAAGCTATGCCCGGTTCAGGTCTTGGTATGACACTTTGGCTCGTGGCTATGGTATTTTTCATCGCATCTGCTTTGTTAGGAGGTATCAATTATATAACAACGGTATTGAATCTGCGCACAAAAGGCATGAGTATGGACAGATTGCCGCTTACGATTTGGGCGTTTTTCATTACAGCTATCATCGGCGTATTGTCTTTCCCTGTGTTATTTTCCGCGGCATTGTTGTTGGTTTTTGACCGTTCTTTTGGTACAAGTTTCTATCTTTCCGATATTTTTATTGGAGGAGAAATGCTGCATTACAAAGGAGGTAGCCCTATTTTGTTCCAACATTTATTTTGGTTTTTGGGACACCCCGAAGTATATATCATCATTTTGCCCGCTTTGGGGATTTCTTCAGAAGTGATTTCCACACAATCTCGCAAGCCTATTTTCGGCTACAAAGCGATGATTTTGTCTATGGGAGCGATTATGTTTTTGTCCTTTATTGTATGGGCGCACCATATGTTCGTTACAGGTATGAATCCCTTTCTGGGGACGATATTCATGTTCTTTACGGTCTTAATTGCGATTCCTTCTGCGGTAAAAGCCTTCAACTATATTGCAACCATGTGGAACGGAAACCTGCAATTTACCCCTGCCATGTTATTTGCGATTGGTTTGGTTTCCTTCTTCATTTCTGGCGGCGTTACAGGGCTATTTTTGGGCAATGCAGCTGTAGATATTCCTTTGCATGACACCTATTTTGTAACGGCTCACTTTCACTTGGTAATGGGTAGTTCCGCTGCCTTTGGCTTCTTTGCTGGCGTTTATCATTGGTTTCCCAAAATGTTTGGCAAAAAAATGAGCAACAAATTAGGCTATGTTCACTTTTGGCTCACTTTTGTAGGAGCTTATTGTGTGTTTTTGCCTATGCACTTTATGGGATTTGCAGGTATGCCGAGAAGATATTACGTTCAAACTGCCTTCGATTTCACGCAAGGCTACGAAAATTTGAATATTTTTATTACAATGGCTGCCATCATTACCTTTATTGCACAAATAATGTTTGTATTCAATTTGGTAAGGAGTGCTATTTGGGGCGAAAAATCTGAACCAAACCCTTGGAACTCAAATACTTTGGAGTGGACAACAGAAGATGTACTTCCCGGACATGGAAACTGGAAAGGCGAAATTCCTGAAGTCTATCGCTGGCCATATGACTACAATAAGCCGGGCGTTAAAGCGGACTTTTTGCCACAACATATTCGTCCTGAAGATATTGTGTTTGAAGAAGGCTATGACAAAGGGCATTTTGTGGAACATCATGATATGGAACATGCGTAAAATGGGTTTTAGCCCGTTTATAAGATAAAAAAGCGGCTTTCTGAATATTCAGAAAGCCGCTTTTGGGTTTACGCAGAACCGTCTCAAGGTAGCCCTTTGCCATGTCCGTCTCAAGGTAGCCCTTTGCCATGGCAAAGGGCTACCTTGCCCCTTTCGAATGGCAGAAGTCCCTCTCAAAAGGCTTGCTGTTGCAGAAAAAGGAAATATTCGTGCAGAACCCGTTTTCATTGTGTTTTTTTTGTGAAAAAAGACTTCCTACCTTTGTTATGCAGATTTTTTCTTAATCTGCGCGAAACAACAACTTATATGAAACAACAACTTCTTTTTCCTCTCCTACTCGGTTTTCTGGGATTTTTTCTCACTACCCCCTACAATATGGGCGGCAGTTTGTTCATTTCTTGCATGGCAATTATGGGGCATTACTTTCTCTATGGCATCGCCTTGAAACTAAAATGGCAGTATTCGCCCTTACAAATGGCGGTTTTTTGGCTGGCACAGCCCCTTCTTTCCCTCATAACTGTCCCATTTGAGGGGGATTTTTCGCATATTCAAGCCGAAATCCCCTATCTTTTTCCGGTCATTGTGCCTACTTTTACGCTGGTGGCAGGCATAAGTTTGGCTGTAGGCTATCTTTGGACTTTGGAGAAAAAAGCCTTAACTTTTGCCCTTACTTTGCTCTGGCTTTGTGGCGGTTTTTTCTTATGGAAAGAAGCCCTGCCTCGCATGAGTTTTCAGCAAAATCTCTTTATTTCTGCCGAAAAAGTGCCTACTTCTCTCCTCAAAGGTTTGAATCAGCCCGATTTTACTCCAGAAATGTATAAAGGCAAAAAAAGCTATTTTCTCTGTTGGGAGCCTGTTATGTGGACAGATGAAAGACAGTTGCGGCAATTTCAAAGGCTGTATGATTTGCACAAAAATGATGCAAACATACAAATGGCTTTGATTGTGTGCCACTCAAAAGAAGACATGGAACAAGCGCAAATTGACCACTTTTTGGGCAAATATACTTTCCCAAAATATGAGGACAGGAGCGGAGAATGGCTTGCTTTTGTGTCAAAACACAGGCAAGAGGTAGGTGTTTTGATAGATGAAAAAGGGGAAATAACCCACGAAATTACTGCGGATTTTCAAAATCAAGGGCAGATGTGGTTTGCAGAAATGGGGGATTTGTTGAACCCGTAGCTGCCATTTGGAAAATGGCAGTACGGATAGGGCACCCTAAAAACCTACCATTTGGAAAATGGTAGGTACGTATCTATTTTACCACGACCCTTTGCACATACCTTTGATTTGCTGTTTGTAGCACGACACTATACACGCCTGATGTCAATTTATTGGCAAAGAAAAAATATTTGGACTCGCCTGCGGGCATCATTCCCTCAAAAATTGTTTGCACTTTTTTGCCTAACACATCATACATATCAATCGTAGCCGCAATAGGCTTGTCCATTTTGATAGGAATACAAGTCAAAGCAGCCGCTGGATTTGGGAAAATAGGCAAGATTCCCATTTCTCCTATGCCATTTTCCACAGCAACGCCTCCCAATACCTTAAAATCCCAAAAGCCCCCTGGCGCAGTTATTGGGCGAACTTGCTGCTTACCACTTGTGGCAGTTGCGTCTATATAATACGCAATCTCTGTACCTACACTTTGCGCAGGAATATTGGCTGTCCATATATTTTGCCCTGTATTTGTCATGGTTATAGGCAGAAAAGAACCCGTATTATTGAGTCTGTACATGACATTTGCCGCAGAAATACCCGTTCTATGTGCTATCAAAGCCGTTATAGGGTAGGGAGTTGCAGTGTTATAGGTGTCTTCTAAAGGCTGATGAGAGATGAGCAAAGGATTGTCTATGCCCAAGGTATGGGTAATGCAATGAATTGCGCCACTTTGTTGTATTATATCATTGCAAGGAATCCCCACAATATTGTAATTGGGCAAAGCCGCTTCCAAAATCCGCACAGCTGTCGTGTCATATTGCGTTTCATAGAAAGGCATCAAAATCATTTTGTTCACAAAAATCCAGTTTGCGTAGGTTCTGTACGCGCCAGAAGTATTGGGATAAACGCCATTTTCGGGCGGTTGTGGAATACGAACGACCTTGTAAGGCGTGCCAAAAACAGAATTGTAATTCGCCAAAATATATTGCAGATTTGCTTCTATTTGCGGACCATCTGCCATTCCTTGCGGATATTCGCCTACCAACAAAGTCTCCTCGTCCAACAATTTCAAGTGCATATCTATATGATGAATGCCATCATAAGGCAGCGTTTCCATTTTAATATATCGCCCATAATTGATGCCCAAAAAATCGTGCATAATAGAATCTATTTGCGCCTCTGTTTTGGGAGTAGGGCTAAAGCCTGTGCCTTGATTTTCGTTCAAAATGAGCTTAGACGCAAAGGCTGTTCCTCGTCCATCGGACATATAATTGCCTCCCGTTCCCACCAAATCATAAGGGGGGGTAGTCGTAGAATAATGTGGAATATTGTACATGCTGGCAATCGCCGCAGGAATCGTATCATCTTTGGGGCGCGGACGGTTGTAAATCCAATCCACAAAAAGCCTATCTTCTACCTCATTTTCATAGACCGTATTTCCGCCATAATCCCGCAACCAAATCGTATTATAGGGCTTTTGCAAAAAACCGACATTTGTCATCGGCACATTGTTCGTAGTAAGGTTTGTTTTTACCGTATTTGAATCGGTGCAAACGACTATAACACGACATTCTTGTTGCGCATTTTTGATGATTTCCCGCAAAATGGCAGGAAATGAAGTCCAAGTAATAAACAAAGTTTGCACCTCTTCCCATTCTGCTGCAGCTCGCACAGGCACAGGCGGCGGTGTAATAATGGCATTGAAACTTGTGCTTGATTGGTAGTCATTGGACAATAACACCCGTTCTTCATTGCTCATGCCATGCATCTCATCTTCCTGCCCAAAAGCTGCAAAAGGCATATACAAAAGGGTAATAATGGAAAAAAGGAGGTACTTTTTCATAAAAATAAGTGTATGTTTGGTTTGGAAAGACAAAGATAGGCGTTTTTTTGCAAGATTGGATAAAAAAACTATATGGTGGCTTCCTGGCTAGCTTGGTTGCTTTAGGAGTAGATATAAATGGGGACTATGAAATTCAGCTATCGGAAGTCTTAGCAGTTACTGTATTTTAACACAAAACAAGCGATAAGGGTGTTCTTATCGCTTGTTTATTTACCGTCTTCGGAGGCGGTTTGAAAAACCGCCCAACTACGCTATTTTTTGCCTACTTTAATCCCAGCTTTGAAGCCTTCTAATTGATAGTAAGCTGCTAATGCAGGATTTTGGCGAATGAATTTGAGGTGGTCTGAACGCCAGCCTAATAGCTCGGGAGAGGCTACTTTTTGGGCTTCGTACATGCCTTTTGCAGATTTGGGATTGCTTGCCATCCAACAAAGGTTGTGATGCAGCGCATTTCCTACGGAAGTATGGGTAGCTATCCAAAGTTTGTCTGAATAGATTTTTTCTGCCAACTCTGCATGTTGAATGAGCCAAGTAAAATTGCTGAAAAGCGAAGCGGTAAGGACAGAATTATTTTTCAAAAACTGTACATCTGCTGCGGCAAGCCCTGCATTTGCGGCTTCTAAGGCACGAATTTGGCGCGACTCCATCGTGGTGCGATAGTTTGCTTCTGCGTCTTTGCGTGTGAGCATTTCTTGATAGGACAAAAATCCGTCATGGTTTTCGTCACTCAATTGGAAGTTTTTGGTGTCTAAATAATAGGAAAACTCGCTTGCAAATTTGCTCAATTCTGCTTTTTCTAATAAAGCATCTTCGTTCGCATCTGCTACCACAAAACGTTCCTGCCAGTACCAATTGCTTACTTTCTGTTGCATAGTTTGTGAGAAAGTGGGGGTAACAACTGCGACCAAAAATAATCCAGATAGAATAAGTGTTAGTTTCTTCATCATGTAAAATGTTATAAAGTATTTGCGGCAAATTTCTTGCCAAAGAATCTATATCGGTAAGGTTTACGGATAAAAAGTCTGCTTATATAGTAGTAGTAATATGATTTATAACGCAAAGGTAACTGTAAATCGTTTATTTTGCAATTTTTTTTATCCACATATTAGATTTCGCGCAGATTTTCGCAGATTTAACCGCAGATTCCCACAGATGAAAATAGAAAATCTGCGTAAATCTGCGTCCCCATCTGCGAAAATCTGCGTGAAAAAACAGCTTAGAATCGATAAACCCCGCCTTCTTTTACGACCATTTTTGTATAATAATGCAAGCCTAAGCCACCCCATATTCCAATCCCACCTTTGATATTACTTTTGACAATGACAGGAGGACTAAAGGGTCCTCCGCCTTGTGCATTGTTGTAGTAAGTGTCCCAAAAGTCATATTGCGCTTCGTCTATTGCACCCCATTTGAGGTTGATAGTGTCGCCAAGCCGAAAAAAACGAGCGTGTTTGGGGAGGGTATCTCCTTCGAGACGTGAGCCTTGTAAGTAAAGCCCTGATACATATTTGCCGTCTAAAAGAGCTAAATAGAAAAATGAATTATCAGAATCTTCGGAATACGTGTTAATATCTGTGGAGGCGCGCGAAGTCCAGTAGTGATAGTAGTTTTTTTCGCCCGCAGGCTCTCTAAAATAGGCGTTCATCAAGAAAAGACTGTCGCGGTTTTTGGGCGGAAACAGGGTATTTAGGCTATCTACTTTGAAAAAAACGATAGAATCTATTGCTACAGGCTTGGGAATTGTGGTTACTGCTGTGAGGCTTTTGCCTTCGACTTCTATGTTGAGGCGGTAGGTTTTGCCTATTTTGCCGCTAAATGCGTTGGGGTCAAAGAAGTTGGGAACTGTATAGAAGGTAAATTCAAAGGTATCGGAAGGAATGGTAAATTCTTGTAAAGCAACGGTATCATGGTCAGTTTCGTTTATGACGGTAACTTTCGCCCCTTTCAAAAAAAGGCGAGAGAGTTTGGTAACATCTAAATCGCTGAAATAGGGCGTATTTTTGGAAAGAATGACAATGGGAATGGTGTCGGTTTCTATATAGCCTTCTACGACAATTTGTGGCTCTGTTTCGGGGAGTTTTACGGTGATTTCCCGTTCACAAGAAAGGAGGGACAAGCTAAGAAATAGCAGAGAAAGCTGGAAAATGATGCCTTTTTTCATGTTGGTGTTAGACAAGCTTATTTTGTTGTTAGATTTTGACAAGATAACAAGATTAACAAGATAGGGGGGAAAAGGTTTTGTTTCTTTTGCACAGATTAAACACAATATTCCTTATTTTCTGCGAAATCTGCGTCTTTCATCTGCGAAATCTGCGTGAACCTACAACTAAAGCTTGCAAATTTATGTAGTAAGCAAAAAAGGCTTTGTATTATTCCGAAATAAATACCTAACTTGCGGCAATATTTTCGCTAATCCATTTCCGATTATTATAAACTTAGTTTACTTACATTCAACAAATGCTTTTTCTATTTATGAAAAAACTACTTACTTCCTTGCTTATATGCGGGTTGTTGTTAGGAATTGCACATGCTCAATATTGTTTGCCAACGTATAGTGTTGCCTGTACGAGTGGCGACTATATAAATGGAGTGCAATTTAACACTATCAACAATCAAAATACGGGCTGTGCAAATCCTGGTACGAATTACTCGAATTATACCAATTTGAACACCTCCGTACTGCCAGGCTCTTCGTATATCATCTCGCTCACGCCTACGCCTACTTGGTCGCAGGGTTTTGCGGTATGGATAGACTACAACCAAAACCTTAGCTTTGCTGACCCTGGGGAATTGGTGTTTCAATCTACGGCTGCTACGAATACGACTCAAACAGGACTTGTAACCATTTCCGCAGGGGCTTTTCCGGGTTCTACACGTATGCGGGTATTGTGTAGATTTGCTACGATACCTACAGCAAGCGACTACTGCATTCCGAATGCTTCTTTTGGAGAATGTGAAGATTATACGGTTATTATCGGCGCACCTTCTCCTGACGATATGGGCATTACTACGCTTACGGGTCCTCTTTCGGGCTGTGGGCTTTCGGCTAATACCCCTATCAATGTGGATATTACCAACTTTGGAACTAATACGCAAAGCAATCCTACGGTTTCGTTCAATGTGGACGGGGGAGCGATAACTACGGAAACAACGCCCTACATCATTCCTTCTGGCTCTACTTTTCCTTACACTTTTGTGGGAACGGCAGACCTTTCTGTGTCAGGCTTTCATACAATTAAGGCGTGGACAAACCTGCCAAATGACGGCTTCAACCTCAATGATACAACGACTTTGACGGTTCTGCACAAGCCCGCAATTAATACCTATCCCTACATTCAGAATTTTGATGTCTCGGGACCTACGATTCCCGCAGGTTGGGAAAACTCGGTGATAGACCAAGGCTTAGATTGGGCTTTTACAACAGGGGTAACCTATCCGGGTCCTAACCCTACAGCCGACCATACAACGGGTTCAACGGGCTACTATGCAGTAGTTGATGATAATACAGATTACGATTCTACCATTTTGATTACGCCTTGTTTCGATTTGGCAGGTTTGCTTGCACCAGAGTTTTCTTTTTGGAGTCATAGTTTCAATGCTACCAATAATGCTTTCTATGATTGCGACCTTCATATAGACTTGAACCACAATGGCGCGATGATATATGATGTGATTTCGCCTATCGCTAATCAAGGAAATATGTGGACGCTACATGTGGTAGATTTGACTCCTTATATTGGGGAAATTGTGGCAATTCGTTTTAGAGCAGATAATAAAAATAACAACGGTTATACCCACAATTTAGCCATTGATGACATAGGTTTGAAGGAACTACTGCCCAATGATGCACAGGCTTTTGACGTAACTGCGCCTTTGTCTTCGTGTGGTTTGACTTATGAGCAGATAACGACCGAAATCGTGAATGTAGGCACGACCTCATTTAATTCTATTCCTTTGTCTTACCAAATAGATGGAGGTACATGGGTAAATGAAACTTATAATGGCGTAAACGTAAACCCTTATGACACATTGACTTATACCTTTGTAACTTTGGGCAATTTGTCGGCGTTTCAGATTCATGATATTACGGTAGTTACGCACCTGCCTGGAGATACCAATTATGGAGATGATACGGTTACGGTTCAGGTAGAAAATATCCCTGTGGTAAGTGTGTATCCTTATCAAGAAAATTTTGACCAAAATTCAGGCGGATGGTCTGCTTTTGGAACAAATAGTACTTGGGAATGGGGCGCACCTGCGGGACCTACCATTAATGCGCCTTATTCCGCGCCAAATGTATGGACAACGAATCTTACTGGCTATTATTCGAACAATGATGCTTCGCATGTATTGAGTCCTTGTTTTGACTTTACAGCTTTGGCTTCTCCTGTGATTGAAATGGCGGTTTGGTGGAATAGTGAGAACTCGTGGGACGGGGCGGTTTTGCAATCAACGATTAATAATGGCGTTACTTGGCAAAATGTGGGAGCATATCTTGACCCTGTGAATTGGTACAACTTCCAAAACTTGATAACCTCGCCTGGCGCACCCTTCAATCCCAATAGTGAAGCATGGAATGGGACTTCAAGCCCAGGTTGGTTGGTGGCAAAACATGACCTTACGGGACTTGCAGGGCAAAGTGCGGTGCGTTTGCGCATAGCTTTCTCCTCAGACGGCTCTGTAAACTATGATGGGTTTGCTTTTGACAATGTACTTATATATGACAAACCTCCCTTAGACTTTGGAATAATAGCTATGGGTACTAACACGCCCTTAAGCCTTTGTTCTTCGCCTACAACGCCTATAGAAGTTATATTTGAAAACTTTGGCTCACAAGCACAGTCGAATATTCAAGTTGTGGTAGAGATTACGGGACCTGTGAATACTACGCTATCGGGTACTTATGCACCTGTTGTGCCTGTAGGGGGAACAGCAACCTTCATGGTGGGCAGTTTGAACACTTCTGCACCAGGGGTATATTACCTCACAGCATATACTTCGAATGTGGCAGATGGTTTGCATTTGAATGATACGGCTTACTATACCATCAGCGTATCGCCTACACCTGTGGACCCTGTTGTGAATAATGCAGTAACTTGCTTCCCCGATTCGCTCTTGTTGATAGCAGGGGGCAATCCTGCGGGGGTAGATTATTTCTGGTATGATGCCATAACAGGGGGGAATTTGTTAGCAATGAATGACTCTTTTCAAACGCCTTTCTTAACTGTTTCTACCACTTATTATGTAGTAGGCAAAAGTAAAGTGGCTTTCAAAGTAGGTCCTGTGAATAATAACTTTGGACCAGGTGGGGCAAATTCTTTTCCGAACGGCAATGGCTTAATCTTTGATGTCCTCAATCCAGATGGTGCAACGATTGACTCTGTATTGATATATCCCGGCAGTGCGGGGTTGATGAACGTGAGCATTACGAGCCTAAGCGGGCAATTAATCAGTGCTACGGATATTATCGTTCCGACACCTGCTTTCCCTGGCGAAAAGATGAGAGTTCCTGTGGGGGTTTCTGTGCCTTTTGGAACAGGCTATACTATCGCCGCGAACTCTGTGCCCGGCTCTTTGTTCTACAATTATGGGGGCGCAGTTTACCCTTACACTGATGCAGGAAATAATGTTTCTATTACCAATACCACCAGCAACTTTGGGGTACTCTATGGCTACTATTATTTCTTCTATGATTGGGATATTTCTGCATATACTTGCGAAAGTAACACTGTGCCTGTAAATGCGTTGGTAGGCGTTTCGCCGCCCGTCAATTTGGGACCTGATGCCATTATTTGCGGTAGCTATCCGCTCAATGCTACGACTGTTGGAGGCATTACCTATTCGTGGAGTACAGGGCAAACAACTGCTAATATTAATGCTGCTAACAATGGCATTTATGCGGTTGCGGTTACTGATGTGAATGGCTGTATTGGTACAGATTCTATCAATATCAATATCCTGCCTTCGCCTACGGTAGATTTAGGACCAGATGTAAATGGCTGTTCACAAACTACGATTCTTGACGCTGGTGCGCAATCTTTGGGTTCGAGTTATCTGTGGTCTGCAAATGCCAACTATTCCAATACACAAACCGTAACCATTAGCACCGCAGGTACTTATTCTGTAACGGTGGTCAATCCCGCAGGTTGTACGGATTCTGATACTGTGAATGTGGCATTGAATGGCGTGGACGCAAATTTGGGCCCCGATATTGTTTCTTGTTCTGGCTCTGTGCTATTGAATGCAGGAAATATCGGCGCAAACTACTCTTGGTCTACAGGAGCTTTGACGCAGACTATCAATGTTACAACGGCTGGAAATTATACGGTTATTGTTTCCAAAAATGGCTGTGTTGATGTAGATGTTATCAACATAAGTTTTGGGGCAGCCCCTGTAGTAGATTTGGGACCAGATATAACTGATTGCGATATTACCACGCTTGACGCAGGGATAGGTGGCAACATTTATAGCTGGTCGAATGGTGCAAATACGCAAATTGTGAATGTTACACAAACGGGGACTTACAATGTGAGTGTGTCTATTGGAAATGGCTGTGCTACGACTGACCAAATAAATGTTACCATTTATCAAAGTCCTACCGCCAATTTCACTTATACAAATCCACAGCCTGCCGTCTATAACTTCAGCTCTTTGACGACAACAGGCTCATTGCCCTTTACTTACTCATGGAACTTTGGAGACGGGACAACAAGCAACTTGCAAAATCCGCAACACACCTACGCTTTAGCAGGGGGCTATCAAGTAACTTTGGTAGTAACTCATGCGACTTGTGGAAGTAGCACTACGCAAAAGGAAATTACAAGTATTACAAGCATAGAAGATGGGACATTGAGTGGCGAGGTTTCGATTTATCCTAATCCCAACAATGGTATCTTCACGATTGCAAGTGCGGACTTGCAAGCAGCTACCTTTAGCATACAAGTAACGGACGTTCAAGGTAGAAGTGTATATTATAACGTACTCAAAAATGTGAACGGTTTTTCGCAAGAAATCAACCTTACGGCACTTGCCAAAGGGGTGTATATTGTGAAACTCAGCGATGGCACACGTTCAGGTTATACACGTGTGATAATTGAATAAGCGAGCAAAAGATTTGTTATAAACAAGCCCCTCATATCGAAAGACATGAGGGGCTTTTTGATGCGTGGGTTTGAGATTCTGCCAACGGAGTTTATGGAATAAAAACGAGGGTTTTATCGTATGAAATTGTATGCAAAATTTTTGTAGGATTAAGATAAGTACTTGTTCATAAATAAGGAACAAACCCCGCTATTTACAGGATAAACATTTTTTCATAGAGTGTGGCGCACTTTTACAAAGTGCGCCACGCTCATACAGCCTCTTTACTCTTTCACAATTTTCTGCACTTCTTGGCTGCTTTCCGTTTGGAAAGAAAGGGAATATATCCCTGCTGCAAGATTGCGCATATCTATGATTTCACTTGCTTTGTTGCCTGTAAGTATCACTTCTTTTGCCCAAACTTCTTGCCCCAGAGCATTGTATAACACCAGTTTACCTGTGTTTGCCTCAATACTTGTGAGGTCAATATGAAGGACATCTTGGGTAGGATTTGGGTAGGTATTCAGACTGTTTTCGGTCAATTCTTGCCCGATAATTACGCCACCTTTGTCCTCTCCTTCTCTGCAACCTGTCAATAACTTAACTACATTATTTACGCTGGCACGACTGCAAGCATTGGGGTAAGTTACCACGAGGCGGTAGCTTTTGTTGTTGGCGGTCGTAGAAACGGTAGCATTGTAATTCATGCCTGTACCCACATTTGTATAAGCTCCTGCAACCAATTGCTGCCACGTATAAGCGTTCATTCCTGCTGCGCCAGAGAGGGCAGCGGTGCCAGAAGTCGCACCTTGAATACAAGGAATGGAAATGAGTGTTCCTGCTTGGGTGGCGGGAGCTGCTGCGGTAATCGTGGGGATTGGGGCAGCTTTGATAAGGATAGGTAGAGAATCAGAGATAACTGAAAAGCAGCCATTTACGCCTTTAGACTTGATTTTGTAATAATCTGTTGTGGCATTAGAAGCACTAATAACCGCATCAAACGTAATGGCTTTTGTGTATAAAGTTGCATTATTTTTGTACCAAAGTATGCTGCCGATAGTGCCATTATTGGCTACAGTTTGGTTTAAAGTAACAAATACACCTTCGCATTGAACCCCTGTACTGCCCGGCGCCACTACATTAAAAGCGGGTTTGGCGGGACGTGCCAAAGACGTAAGCAAAACGGTGTCTTTTTTCAAACAGCCTGTAGTAGTGTTAGTTACCGTTAAAATATAGGTCGCATTTGCCGCAGGAGAAGCCAAAGGATTGGAGATAGTGGCATTCGACAAATTGCTATTTGGCGACCAAACATAGGTATTTGCAGCATTGTTGGTACTTCCGATTTGAACAGAAGTTCCTACACATATATTTTTGTCTGTACCTGCATTAGCTGTTGGCAGCACATTTCTGACAATATTGAGCCATGTAGAAGTTTTGCTGCAACCATTGGCAGCCGTTACCGTTACGCTGTAATTGCCTGATAAGGTGGGAATATAGCTGGCACTTGCGCCTGATTGAACAGGGCTTGTGCTACGTTTCCATACATAATTTGCCATACCTGCGTTGGCATTGAGCGTAGTAGGATTGTTTGCGCAGAAAGTCGTAGCACCTGCTGGCGTAAGGCTGACCGCAGTCGTATTTTTGACAATGCTAATTGTGTCTGCTGCAATAGATAAACAAGCAAAGCCTGTATAAACGGCTTCTACGGTGTATTTGTCTATGCCTGCTGTGCTTCCTGTTCCTACCACGTAGGTATTAGCTGTGCCTGAATTTACGGCTACACCATTTTTGTACCAAAGATATTCTATGCCTGTTTGTCCCATAGCAGCCGTAACGTTTAAAGTTACGATTGTACCTGCACAAACCGTATCGTGGCTCGCAGTAATCGTAGGTGCGGCAGGATAACCTGTAATCGTAACATTGACATGAAGCGTACTATCGCAACCCGCAGCATTGAAGAAGTTTTGGGTATAATTGCCTGTTGATGTGTAAGTTATGCTGTTTATTGTATAATCTACACAAGCAGATACAGTTATTGTGCTGTCCACTGTTTGGCAAGGAGCTACTTCATAAACGGTAAGCGTGCTGCTGATTTCGTTAGAAAGTACCAACAATTTTTTGCCATTTGGACTTTCATTGGCAGGAATAAAAAAGATGCCTTCGGGAGAAACATCTGTAGGACGGCTGTTGCTGTACGTTACATATTCAGGTGCGTTAGGGTCTGTTACGTCATAGACAATCACGCCGCCTGTTCTTTCCATGCCTACAAAAGCATATTGTTTTCCATTGACATTGGCAGTTGTTACGCCTTCTGCTTCGGGTCCTTTGTCATCACTGCGGTCTTTTCTCGCGCCCCCACTATTGAAGTTAAAATAAGCCCCGTACAAAGAGTCATTTGCGGTTATTTCTTCTAATTGGCTGCCGCTGTCATATACTAAATTGCCACTTGTTCCATTCCAAATAGAGAAAGAACGTGAACCATAGCTGTAGATTTCGTCAATGTCGCCGTCATTATCTGTGTCTCCGAGTTTATTTGTAGTACGCAATCTGCCTAATACAGCATTGTTTTTCAACTCTGTAGAATTAGGGAAAGCAGTAGGGTCTAAGGTCAAAGAACCCACCCTTGTTTCTTCGCTAAATCCGATATAAGCCCTTGCATCTCCTTCGTTTGCGGTCAAAAGATAGATATTTCCGCCTGCCGTATATTGCGCAATCGCATCAGGTTGGTACATGCCTTTTACAGGGAAATTAGAGATATTTACCTTTGCGGTTTGGTCAGAAGCATCTAAGCCATTGCCTACAACATTATGGTTTTTGTAGCCCAAAGGAATGAGGCTTGTAATTGTATTTGTGCTTAAATTCAATTCTGCTAAGGCATTGTTTTCTTGCAAAGTTACCCATGCTTTGCTGTCATCATCAGAAATGGTTATATATTCTGGCTCAAAATCTTGAGATGCACTTGCATTTAAGCCAAATATTCTAATGCCTTGCGCACGTAGCGCAGTTTCTTGTCCGTTATAAGCCGTAAAAGTTATATGAGAAACGGTGGCATTGATAGCTCCTGCGGAAATATCCACAACTGAAATAGAACCATCTGGGTCAATGTTGTAAGACTCATTCGGTTGCGCTTCATTGGCAGTATAGATTTTAGTTCCTGCATGGTTAAACACAATCATGTCAGGCATCATCCCTACCGTTACTTGCTTAATGAAAACCCCTGCTGTATCTAACAAAACCACTTTTCCTGAATCTTGTTGCGTACTTGTATTTTCGATAGCCAAAGCTACCAATCCATTGCGAACAGCTACGCTATTGATAGCTCCATACGCAGAAATATTGATAGAATTAATCAAAACAGGTGCAGCAGGATTGCTGAAATCTACAATATCCAATTTAGAGCCTATGCTGTTGGCAATATAGATGTTTTTGCTCAACGCATCATAGGCAGAAATCTCGGCAGAATTGATTTGCGTAGGTCCACTAAATGCGGTTCCATTGCTAAAACTGCCCAATAAATTAAGGCTTAACTTATGGTTTGCTTCAGGCACAATTCTATCATTGTCCGTTATATATAAGGTGTGCTGTGCTGTAGCAGAAAACGTTACATTTACGCCATTGCTCAATTTTGCGATAATATACTCATCAGATTCTACCAAGGCATCATTTACCAAATTGAAGGTAAAAGAAACAGAATCATTCAACGCCAAAGTATTAGGCACGTTGATAGTCGTAGCAGCTACGGTATAATCGGCAGGATTGCTGGCATTTGTATAAGCCGAAGTCGCCAAATCCACCGTTCCTGATGTGTTTCCTACCACTGTTACCTTTGCCCATATTTGCGCCGTACCATTTGCCTCATTGATGCTGGCATTTGTTCTATTGAAAGCCAAAGTATAAGGAACTGTTACCACGCCGCCTTGCAAAGCAATGTCATACGTTGCCTCATCTGTGTCATCACTCAAAATGTTTAAAGTCGCTGTACGTACCGTAGTTACCGTTGGGGTAAACTGAACCGTAATGTTTTGTGAGCTTCCCCCATTTATGCTAAAAGTAGTAGCACTTGTTACCGCAAATTCGGCACTATTTGCGCCTGTCAAAGTAATGTTACTTATATTGAGCGTTCCTGTGCCTGTGTTTTCAATGACGTAAGTTTTGGTCAAGTTATTTCCTACAGCTACAGCTCCAAAATCCGTATTATCCAAGGTACTTGGCGAAGCATCTCCATCAGAAATCGTAACATTGTTTCCCTTTACATTGATTTCTGGAGTAGCAAATACAAGCGTGAGAACAGAAGTTATGTCAGAGATTTGTGTAGGACTTGCTACAACATTCGCCGTTCTTGCAGTTGTCCAAGTACTTGAAATCGTGTTGTAAGTGCCACTAAACTTGATAAAAGCACCACCTGCAGGGTCTGCAAAAATAAAGGTATTGGTTCCGTCCCCAAAAGTGCCTTGCCCATTGTTGTAAAGGTCATTTGTAGGCAATACATACCCGCCCGTAGCTGGATTTGCAGTGCCTATTCCTGTTCCAAAAAAAACAGCATCTATGGGAATCGTATTTGCCATAACTGTAGTACCCGAAAACACCGCTACGCCATCTGCATTTGTGCCGCCATTGCCGAAATTTCCCGAAGCATTTGCTGTTCCAAGACCGTCTCCAGCCGTTGTGCCATTGTTGATGGTGCGTACCCACGTCAAAGAGCTGATGTCTGTGCTTCCTGCGCCATTTATCAATTTGCCCGAGCCACCTACATAAAATACTTGCCCTGCGGTTACAGAACCCGTAGTAATATCAAATTTGTAGGAAAGTGCAGCCCCCGCAGCCCAACCTGCACTTGCTGCGGTTCCGTTGTTGTTCCATACAAGTGAGTAGGGAGTTACTGCGAAATTAATCGCTTGTGTAGCAACGAGTTGTACGTATTCATACGGGGCATCTGTGCTGGGAGGATTTGCCATGTAGCCCGAAATGAGGATTTGAGCTTGACTCTGTGTTAGCCCAAAAAAGAAAACTGCCCATAAACTTGCCCATACTGGGAGTTTGGGCTGCCTTTTTGTCAAGAAAGATGAAATAATAGCGATAAATTGTAGCATTTTTTTCATAAAAAATAGTTTGAAAAACATTGTGCAAAATAAGGGAGTAGGAATAAGGGCTAAGTCAATGAATAGTTATGATAAGGTTAATTATTCAAGTAATTGGAGGTTTCATATAAAGAGAATATTGGGAAAAAGTGAGGTAAATGAGAATAAAAAAAGGGAAATACTGGGGTTATATTTTGAACGAGATACATTTTCCACAAAGAATCACAAAAATACAACAGGCTTACTAACCCTTCAAAGTTTAGTAAGCCTGAGCAGGAACATTTACCCCGTTTGCAGGATAGCTATGTTGCGTTCATTTATTTTATTAAGTACGAGTAAGAAATAATCTAAACTTATATTTTCGATATATCTTATTGATTATGATAAACTTATATTAATTTTCAATTCTCAACTTCAACTACTTATTCGGACCATTCTAATTCCAATTGAGTTAGTTTTATTTTTTCTTTCAATCCTTGATTATGCGAATCAAAGCCACTTATATCAAAATTACAGACGAGTGCTTCTACAATTGTTCGTCTATTTTCAATGCTTCCGCCATTGTGATAAAAATGGTCTTTCGTAATAATATTGAAATGAGACCAATATTTTTTTATCATTTCATTTTCACGCCAATCATTATGATGCCAAGTAGAAAGAATAAATTTTGCTTTTGTTTCCTTCAACAACCTAAATAACAAGCCCTCATCTTCCTCTGTCCAACCATTATAATAATCGACATGCCGACCATAATAAGGCGGGTCGCAATAGATTATATCATTTTCAGTTGCAAGTAGAATGACATCTGCAAAAGATTTATTATAAAATACCCAATCAGGTTCAGGCTGAATAATTTGCGAAATATTTGCTACTTGATTCACTATTTTAGTGATATAAGCTTGCGCAAATCTATCTGGTTTTTTGCAAAAAGGAATATTCCAATTGCCCTTACTTCCAAAACGCATCATGCCATTAAAGCCTGCACGAGAAAGAAAAATGAAATCATACGGAGAAAATTCGCCTGCATTAAAGCGTTTTCTAACAGTTAGATAATGTTCATATCCCTTATTATCCGCTTTTCGCAACATTTCGCCTTCCTTTTCAAGATATTTTTTCATCAAAGAAGGCGTAATTTCTTTCTCCTGCACACTTTTATAAAAATGAATTATATGCGGGTTCGTATCATTCAGAATCGCTTGCGAATATCCTGAATTAAAAGCGACTACGCCTGTTCCCAAAAATGGCTCAATCCATTTGCCTGCTACTTTTGGGGCAATTTCCATAATCCAAGGGACTAATTTTGTCTTTATCCCTTGACTTTTGATGGGGGGGATAATTACTTTCATTTGTCCTTGTTTTTAAGGGTTTTTGTTACCATTTTTTCCCAAAGGTCTGTGCGACCTTTAAAGGCTAAAATTCATGCCACAAAGATACTCAAAACAAAGATAGCACTTTCAACTTTTTGCCATTTTAATTTTAAGCTCGAAGATAGTATCTCTTTATATAAAAAAACGGTAGGACGTACTTTCACAAGCACGTCCTACTAACAAGGGAAACTATTACCTCTTAATTACTTGTTTATCACAATTTTACGCTCTATTGTGCGATTGTTTGATTGCAAGCGAACAAAATAAATACCATTGCTGATATGTGTTAATTGAATCGCTTTGTTCAATTCTCCTTCGACTAAGGTCATATTTTCCGTATATACGATTTGTCCCATCACATTGAAGATAGACAAAGTAGCCTCCGCAGCCATTTCATTGTTTTGAATATTCAATTCAAAAGCACCGTTATTTGGATTTGGAATAACAGCTACTTGCAAGGTAGAAACGTTTTCGCCCGTAAATTCTATGTTGCTTCCGTTTTGACCGGGATATTGAATAGAAGGAGGCGTGATAGACGCTACACAAAGCGTGTCAGAAACCGTACTACAACCCAAAGCATTTGTTACATTGGTGTTATAGCAACCTGTGGTTGTGGCTGTATAAGTTGTAGCCGTTGCACCCGAAATGATAGCTCCGTTTTTGTACCATTGATTACCTGTGCTTGCATTTGAGGTAAATGTCAAGCCACTACGAGTAACCACAGGCGTTGCAGGAATGGCATTAGCCGTTACAGATACAGCAGTAGCAGTTTTGGCACAACCTGTGCTTGTGTTAGTTACTTTTAAGGTATAACTTCC
>JAYUZN010000689.1:0-6870 GCA_043751755.1 Bacteroidota bacterium
ACACCACTTTGGGCGGGTTTTATTACCATTTTTAAGCCATTTCCTTACGAAAACAGCTTAAAACACATCGTTTAATAAATGAAATGAACAGCCCTGGGGGCGAAACGGTTTGCGCTTGTGGCAGCTATGAGAAAATAAGGGTAGGCAGGTTTTACGGGCAATAAATCCTCAAAAATGAGGGTTTCGACAAAAAAATATTTGTAAATACAAAAACTTTCCTTATTTTTGTAGGCAAGTTTGCTTAGGCAGGGCTTAGGCATTTTGCCACAAATTACCCGAATTAGCAGCCCTCATTTGTAGCGATAAAACAGGTTTTGCGGAAACTCTGTTAATATAATTCTTTATAAATTCTGAAATTATGCATGAATTAATCCTAAAATACCAACAATTGACTCCATTTGCGCAAATGGAGGTGTTAGATTTTTTGAATTTTTTGTTATTAAAAGCAGAAAAAAGAAAAGAGACTAATGCCAACACCTATAAAGAAAGCATCTTAAAGGTTTCTGTTTGGACAGCAGCAGATATAGCCGAAATGGAAGAAAATACACAATTATTTAACACATGGAAAATCGAGAAAAGTACAGCATAATGCCGTTTTCATAAATATAACCCGTACTATAATCCAATACCTCAATCCCCTTTTGCCTCAACTTCGTGCCATCTGCCGCATAGATCATATGTAGCACATTTCCCGTACCCGTTTCATGGATTTGTGTAGGCTTGTTCAGGTGATTGTACTGCATATCAAAACCCGCATTTTTGTCAGCGATGATAATGTAAATATTACAAATCTATGTTTTTTGTAAACTCTTCCATATTTACTACATTTAAAATCGGATTTTGTAAATAATGTTCTATCTTAGAAGCCTTGCTCTCATCTTTAAGTGATAGTCTATATACTAAATAAGAATCATTGAATATCGCATAATCAATTCTTAACTTCTCTAATTCTATTGTATATTTATCTATATCAGAATTTAATGCTGTTCGTAGCGAAAAACAGGCTCAAGAACAGGGTGATTGCCGCCTGTTTGCTGCGTAGCAACCCGCAAGCAGCGACCCTCCTCCTGCGCAAAGTACAGCATAATGCCATTTTCATAGAGATAGCCCGTACTATAATCTAAGACAGCAATCCCCTTTTGCCTCAGCTTCGTGCCATCTGCCGCATAGATGAAATGTAGCACATTTCCCGTACCCGTTTCATGGATTTGCGTAGGCTTGTTGAGGTGATTGTACTGCATATCAAAAATCATTCATACAACCAATAAGGGATAATTATATCAGATTCAATACTATCTTTGGTAATATTACCACCTTTCAAGTTCAAGTACAAAATAAATCTTGTAAATCCTTCATCCATACCTTGATCTATTTGGATTCTTGTCCCTTTTTTTAATAGTCCATTTTCTCCTATTCTATAATCTTTATTTAAGATAAAATATGGATTTTTCTTTCGCGTGCTACTATTTAACATTAAGTAACAAATACCTAATATTAAACAAGCACTCATAAAGCCTAAAATGAAATGTGTTATTTTTTCTTTCATTATTGTTTTAGTATTATTGGAGATTTAGAAATACTTGTTTTATCTGGGTAAGCTTCATATGAGGGAACTTTAAGTTTAAAGGAGCTTAATTTTTGTTCTGTGAAAGTCCGTTTTATTTCACCACCTTGGTTATATTCTGTCCTTGAAAGATTTTGAGCCTGATAGCTGCTTTCCATCATTTTCAAAGCATTTCGCGGATCATTTTCGCTATCAAGCCAATTTAAACCAATTTTGCTTAACCCGTCTGTACATTTTGTTAAACAATTGTTATCCATAATATTATATTTACTATCCAGTTTGTAGGCAGTTCCACCCCCATTTGGAACATAGCCTCCGTTATAAACAACTCCTGCATCCGTCAATTCTGTAAAATAACTCATTACTTGGTTGTCCTGCGCTACAGTCGTGCCTTTTGAATAGCCTACCGAGCTTCTGTCACTCATTTCAGAAGCTAAATATTTATTGGCTTCCTTATAAACATTCATAATCCCTTCTCCTGTAGTTTGATTCCAATCAACTTTGCCATATCTACCAAAATCATATACCACATTATAACCTTCTGCCGCATTAAAAATTCTCAAAACGGCATGCCCATAAGGGTGTTCTTCTCCAGATTTATCTGTATAAGGTTTTCCAATAATTAGCTCTGCACTATCTCCCATCACATCACTATACAAAATCGGATTATTCCCAAAGCCCACATACGGGCTTTCACTATATGAAAACTTCGGGTCTATCTGCTGCCACCTGCCAATCGTAGCGTTGTAGCCACGATAAAAGGCTTGATAGGTGTTCAATCCAAACTCTGGGATTTGTTCGATTCCATTAAATTTATATCTGTTATTTTTCCCACTTGTATAGCTCAAGCCGCCCATCTCTAATCCATACGCCTCATAATGCTGCTCTTGTATCACCACAGGCAAGCCGTTTGCCCCTTCTGTAAAAGACACCCGCACATTTCCCAAATGGTCTTTTAGGTTGTATTCATAGCGAAAAACAGGCTCAAGAACAGGGTGGTTTCCGCCTGTTTGCTGCGTAGCCGTGCGCAAGCAGCGACCCTCCTCATGCGCAAAGTATAGCATAATCCCATTTTCATAGAGATAGCCCGTACTATAATCCAATACCTCAATCCCCTTTTGCCTCAGCTTCGTGCCATCTGCCGCATAGATGATATGTAGCACATTTCCCGTACCCGTTTCATGGATTTGCGTAGGCTTGTTGAGGTGATTGTATTGCATATCAAAACCTGCATTTTTGTCTTCCACAATATTTCCATTCAAGTCGTAAAGATATTCCACAGGCAAGCTCACCTTGTTCTGAAAATCCGTAGGATACAAGCCTGTGCCTACCGCTATCGCATCTTCTACGCTCTCTAAGCGATTGCCGTTGTAAAGATACGTCAAATCATCTATAAATCCTGCAAAAATGCCGGGATTATTTTGCGAAATAATCCCTTTACGTTTCATTGCCAAGATATTGCCGTTTAGGTCGTATTCCACAAGGGGCGTATTGTAGCGGGCAGGAGTTCCCCACGCGCCACTTATATAGTTCCAATACATATCCCTTGTGAGGCGGTTTGCAGCATCATAATGATATTGATAGCTACGCACTCGGTGGTTTTGCGCCTTTGTCTGCCAGATTTGCGCAGCAATATTGCCATTGTATTGAGGCGTAGCGCCCTCATGTTGCAAGGTATAAGGGTCATCATAGCGCAGTTCTTCGCAAAACAAATCGTTGTCATATTCTAAGGGCGGTTCGCCGCCACCTTCTCTCGCTTGAAACAGATAGCTTACTATGGCTTCAAAGGTTTTCTTATCAGGCATTTCTTCTCTCAAAGCCACTCGCAGTTGTGCAGCTATGCGACTTTGTAAGGAATCATTTGGCACGTCTATAAGGCGCAGGTACAAGGTTTCTTCCACAATGCCTTCATTTTCAAGGCTATCTTCGGGCGAAAGGGTAAGGTGAATATGGCGGAAATTCAGGTTTTCAAACCCGTCAGGAAAAGGAAATTCTTGCGAAGGCAATTCGAGGGCGAAAACGCTTGCGTCATAATCAATGTTATTTATATGCGTAAGCCAGCCCCGTATATTGTAACGATAGTCAATAGATTGCAAGAAATGCGCACCATTATCGATGGAATGAAGGTTTTTTTCGCTCAATCTACCCAAAAGGTCGTAAGTGTTTTGCAGTAAAATAAGCGGCGTTTCGCTATTATTTACCCGTATTGCTTGCAACAAATGACCATGTTAGTAATATTCCTCTATATACTTATAGGCTTTTTTGTATAATTCTACTTCTTTATGAAGTTTATATTTTTTGAGAATCTCTAACAAGCACTTTCTTACATCTTTTTCTGCACTTGCATTGTATTTCCAGCCTTCTACACGCACATATTTAACAATTTCGGAATCAATATCCTTAACAATATTTTCTACAATAATAGGCGTGTTTTCACTTTTGGCATCCTTGAACAGCTCTGTAAGCGCATTTACAGCCGTTTTTTCGTTTCTGGGGTTTTGGTTCAATTCTCTTTTCTCTAAGAATATTAATCTTTGAGAACCGTCTATTATCCCTTTTAAAAATTCTAAACTGGTAATCTGATTGGTTTCTGCTCTATGTTTTAGCTGCTCTAACTCATGACTTAGTTCTGCAAATTTAGGATTCGCCGTATGTTTTCTAACACGCGTAAAAAGTTTGATTTCAAACTCTTTGGCTTTAGGCGAAGTCGGATTCGCTTGTAGTTCTTCTATCAGTTCTGCATTCATAATAATGGTCTCAATATCTGTATGAAGTTCGCCTTTTATAATATGTTTGTCGATTAACATTTTCGTTTTTTCTCCAAATGCGTGCCATAATAGTTTTCCCGAATTAT
Source organism: Bacteroidota bacterium (assembly GCA_043751755.1). Lineage (GTDB taxonomy): Bacteria > Bacteroidota > Bacteroidia > J057 > J057 > JAAFHL01. The sequence continues at coordinate 4,419 of JAYUZN010000689.1, forward strand.
TGATAGGGCGCACCGAATTGTATATCTCTGAAACGAAAATATACTCTTTTTCATATTGATTTAACAACGGAGAAGGAGAAATGATTTCCCATGATTTAGATAATAAATTATAATCTTGTGCAAAACTATCTCTCATTTCCACCTCTTTTAGTTTTTGTTGAGCCAAAATCAATAAATCGTATCCTTCTTTGCTTCGGTCTATTCCTTCAAAATAAGCTAAACATTTTTCTAAATACAGCGGTAAAGCACTTGCTACCTCATGAATATTTTTAGCGGAATCTTGGATACTCTTTTCGTCAAAATCAAAGGCTTTTGCGATATTGCTAAATACCCCAATATAATCCACAATCAGCCCATATGTTTTGTTCGGAAAAAGGCGATTGGTTCGGCAAATCGCTTGCAAAAGATTATGCTCCTTAATCGTTTTATCCAAATACATGACTTGCAAAATAGGGGCATCAAAACCTGTAAGCAATTTATTGGTAACAATCAAAAACTGTAACACATGATTTTCATCTCTGAAATTGTCCAACAAATGAACTTCATCATCGTCTGTTAATTGATGTTTTTTATATTCATTTTCTTTTGCATTGACCGTCATAACAATAGCCGTTTGTTTGTCAGTGTTAAGCACTTTGTCTATTGCTTTTTTATATAAAATACACGCTTCCCTATTCAAACAAAGCTAAACCAAACAAGGCAAAAGCCTTGACTAAACGCCCGTAATTTTCTTCCGTAGCATTTACCCAAATATCCATATCTCCTGTGGTGCGAGCGTAACCATGTAAGATTACAGAATAACCACCCACCAAAATGTACTCAACTTTACAAGTATTTAGTGCGATAATAAAATCTTGGAAATCCTCATTAAAAATATTTTGTTTCATAATACCCAATTAGGGCTGTTTTCCTGCAAAAAACGTAGTTCTATCCAATTTTTGAGCAATTCGGTAATCAAGATTATAGGCGCAACAAGTTAAATACCAAGCTGCTGCCAATCGCTCAATGGCAGGCTTCGTCAGCCAATACTTCCGACTTTGATTGCTTTCTTGATGGCTTTGAATCTGAAAAACGTTTCTATCTAATCTGTACATAACTAAATAATGGTATTGATAATGCCTTGTTTTCAAGGCTTGTAAGTTCTGCCTAACTTGAAAACGGCAAAGATAGACATAACAAACCCCTTTTGCAAGCGTTTTTACTTGCAAAGTGGTTTAATTTTGCTTGAATGGGCTATTTTTCGGGACTACGCACAAGGCAGGAAGTCCCGAAAAACGGAAAACAGCTTATAACAGGAATAGGGCTGTCTAATTGAAGGGCTATGTTTGCAGGTTTTCGGCAGGAAAGAAGCAAACATAGAAAGAGGAATATCAGGTTTTTGTGCATGTTTTGGGCTTAATGTTGAATAGAGATAACGGATTACCCCAAAAATAAGGGCAGGTTTTGAGGGGAATGTACCTGTTTATGTAGGGTTTTTGAGTAATTATTTAGGTACAGAACTGGGAGGTACAGCCTAAAAACTAAGCGCATAGCTCACAGAAGGCAAAAAAACCAACAAGCTGTATTCACGCAGTTTTGCCCCTGAACCAAAATATGCTCTTTTGAAATACAGATAATACGGATTCCGTCTTGCATACACATTATAGATGCCAAAAGACCAAGTACGAATGGATTTTGCACGCTGTTTTGTCATGTTATAGGCAATATCTAACTTATGAAATGGCTTCATTGTATAGTTGTTGCGATTCGGAGCGTAGAAAGCCGTATAGCCATAAATGTATGCCGTATTGAGCTGTGTAAGTGCCTCATCTATATATCCTGTACCTACTGCATTTTGGGGAATGTTATATATGTCTGTAGGGACAGTCGTTTTGATGCCCGAAGTAAACATCCATGTCGCTGAAATGCTATGATTCGGATTTTTGAGTTGTGTGGAAAGGTATGCAGAAAAATTGTGCCTTCTATCATATTTGAAGGGAAAAGGCTGTCCATTATTTATTTCCGCAAATTGCCGATGATTCCACGCCAAAGTATAGGAAACCCAGCCATTTACCCTGCCTTGCGGCTTGTGTACAAAAAATTCTACCCCATAAGTTGTGCCTTTGCCAGAAGTTACTTTTTTCTCCCAATCTTCAAAACCTACCACAAAAGAACTTCCATCTTTGTAATCTATAACATTGCTCATGGTTTTGTAATATCCTTCTATTGAGGTAGAAATGCTTTTGTTCCAAAAATCTTTGTAAACGCCTAATACATATTGATGCGAAGAAGCAGGCAAGGCATTTTGTGTGGCAGGAACCCACAAATCCGTAGGCAAACCCGCACCACTATTGCTCAACAAATGCAAATATTGATAAATATGAGAATAGGCAGCTTTCATCGTCCATTTGTCCGAAAAAGCATAGCGCATAGAAAGACGCGGCTGTAAGGTTGGAAGCGAAATATTTTTTGC
>JAYUZN010000690.1:0-4554 GCA_043751755.1 Bacteroidota bacterium
TGAACCGAAACGCATTGTTTTCAAAGACTTTGCCCATGCCCCGATAAAGGTTTCGGCTACTGTAGAAGCCATTGCAGAAATGTATGCAACAAAGCGCACGCTCATTGCTTGTTTGGAACTTCACACGTTTAGCAGTTTAAATAAGCAATTTATAAAGCAATATAACGGCGCATTGAAAGGGGCAAAACACAAGATTGTGTTTATCAATAAACATACCCTTGAAGCCAAACGTATGCCGCCGATTTCGCGCGAAGAAGTGCTTGCGGCTTTTGGGGATAAAAGTATTATTTACCTGTCTGACCCTGCCGATTTAGCCAAAACCTTGAAACAAGTGCGCACCGGCAATGATGTGTATTTGATGATGTCTTCAGGGGATTTTGGCGGGCTGAAATTGAGTGAAGTAGGTCGTTAATAGCTGTGCGGTTTTTCAAATTGCCACAAAACTTGAGGCAATTTGAAAAACCGCTTCATTCATTGTGAATCAGGGTTTGAGAACCCAAAATCACCATTTTTGAACGCATTTACAAGCATTTACCCTTTTAAAACGGTTTCTTAAAGAAATGACAGGTTTAGCGAAAATCTGCATAAAACTATATTTTATCATGAAACACCAACATCGGCAAATTCGTTATATGCGAAAGTTCCTTTGCAATACTTGTATGAAACAACTCGGAGAAAAATGAACGCTCATGATGCCTGAGTGCCAACAAATCTATGTGATTTGTATCTATATAGGCTTTTACGGATTTGACAACATCTGCGCCAAGCACTTCATGAAAATGAATATTCGGAGAAAAAGCGGTCAATTCCTCGTCTATTTCGCTCTTATTCGGCTTTGTATCGAGGCTATTTACATGCAAAAAGTGAAAAGCCACAGGCATATTTTGCGTCATATTATGCACAAAATTGAGGTATTCCATTTCACTCCCTGAATAATCAGTCGCAACCACTACTTTTTGAATCTCTTTGTAGCTCACTTCTTTGGGAATGACCAACAAAGGGGTTTGGATTCTGAGAATCGTGGTACTCGTATTTGTACCCAATATTCTATCCAAAAAGTTGGTGATGCCATGCGTACTCATCACCACCAAATCTATGCTATTTTGGGTAGCATAATCGGCGATTTCTTCGGCAACTGCCCCAAATGTACATACTCCTTCTACCGAAACGCCGTAAGTGTGGCGCACAAAGGCTTTTGCGGTATCTAATTTGGTTTGTGCAACTTTTTGCTGCTCGGTCATGATTTCGTCCGCAAAGGCAGCCGGCATTTGCAAATCTGTGCTGTTGATTTGTAGCACATGCAGCAACACAAGTTCCGCCTTTGTGTGCTTGCAAAGTTCTCCTGCATATTTTAGGGCATTGTCTGCCAAAGGAGAAAAATCGGTAGGTACGAGTATTTTGTTTATCATAAGTATTGTAATTATAAGCGTTTTGGTTCTCGCAGATTTTCGCAGGTTTAACCGCAGATTTTCGCAAATTGTACAGTGAGCGTAGCCGAACTGCACAATTTGCGAAAATCTGCGTCCCCATCTGCGAAAATCTGCGTCCCCATCTGCGAAAATCTGCGCGAAATTAATATCCTAACAAGTCCCCGATTTTCTTCGCCACCTTCTCTGCATTTGGCAGCATATATGCCTCCAAACTCGAATTGAGCGGAATAGCAGGGAAATTTTCTGCCCCCAAAGTATGCACAGGTGCATCTAAATAACGGAAACATTCATAAGCTAAACGCCCTGCAAGCGACTCTGCGAAGGAGTTTTGCAGACATTCTTCGGTGAGAATGAGGACTTTGCCATGTTTTTTTGTGCCTTCTACCATCGCTTCCCAATCCACAGGTTCGAGGGTGCGCAAATCCAAAATCTCTACCTTTCCGTCAAAGGATTTTGCCGCATTTTTTGCCCAATGCACTCCCATTCCGTAGGTAATGACCAAACACGATTCCCCATTTTCTACCGCCGCCTCATTTGCTGCCAAATAAATACGGGCTTTTCCCAAAGGAATTATATAATCGTCCGAAGGCTCAATCGTTTTTGCGTCTTTGCTGCCGGGTACTTTTCCCCAATACAAACCCTTATGCTCAAACATTATCACAGGGTTTGGGTCGTAAAAAGCAGCCCGCATCAAACCTTTCATATCCGCAGCATTGGAAGGATAGACAACTTTCACGCCTCTGATGGTCAAAATGGCGGATTCCACGCTCGAAGAATGGAAAGGTCCTCCACTGCCATACGCTCCAATTGGCACACGAATGACGGATTGAACATTCCATTTTCCATGAGATAAAAAATAGGACCTGCTCAATTCTGCGTATAATTGGTTTATTCCTGGCCAAATATAATCCGCAAACTGCACTTCTACAAAAGGTTTGCAGCCCACAGCCGACATACCTACTGTGCTGCCTATAATATATGCCTCTTGAATCGGCGTGTTAAAAATGCGTTTATCTCCGTATTTTTTTGCCAAAAGAGCCGCCTCTCTAAATACTCCGCCCAATTCTCCCCCTACATCTTGCCCATATAACAAAGCTTCGGGGTGCGCTTTCAAAATCACTTCTACAGCATGAAGGGCAGCATCTACCATCATTACCTCCTTGCCGTCTGTGGGAATTCTCTCGCCTTTTTCTTCCAAAACAGGCGTAGGAGCGTATATATGTTTGTACAAATCTGCAGCTTCAGGCTCATCGGCTAACAAGGCTTTTGCATAGTCTGTGCGCACTTTTTGCGTAGCTTCTGCCTCTATTTGCGCTAAAATCTCTGCTTTTATGCCCATATTTCTCAATTCTGTATGAAAAAAAGGGATAGGGTCATGGAGTTGATGCTCGGCAAAATCGAAACGATACCATTCCTTCCGAACCCCTGATGTATGGTGATTGAGCAAAGGCACAGGCGCATGCACCAAAAAGGGGCGGCGTTCTGTGCGCACTGTTGCAATTATTTTTTGAAAAGCCGCATAACATTCGATAAAGTCGCTGCCATTTATCGAAATTGCCTCAATTCCTTTGAAACCTTTTATAAACTCAAAGGCATTTTGGGCATACATTTCCGAACCTTGCGCAGAAATCCCCCAACCATTGTCTTGTATGAGGTAAATTATCGGTAACTGATGCAAAGCTGCCATTTGAAACGCCTCCGAAACCTCGCCTTCTGTTATCGCACCATCTCCCAACGAGCAAACGGCAATCGGCGGCAATTCGCCTTCTGCATATTTTTTGATGCCTTGCCCTTCCAAATATTTCATGCCTTGCGCCACGCCTGTAGTCGGAATTGCTTGCATACCTGTGGCAGAAGATTGATGCAAAATCTTGGGCTGATGCTCCCTGCGCAAACTCGGATGCCCGTAATAGGTGCGCCCGCCCGAAAAAGGGTCGTCTTTTCTGGCTAACAATTGCAGCATCAACTCGTAAGGAGTCATGCCGATTCCCAACAAAATCGCATCATCTCTATAATACGGCGCAACAAAGTCCTGCGGCAGCAACTGCATTGCCATCGCAAGCTGCACAGCCTCATGCCCGCGCGAAGTTGCGTGTACGTATTTGGCAGCGACTTCTTTGTTTTCTTCGTATAAAAGAGTCATAGCCTTAGCAGTTTGCATCAAATCGTAGGCTTTGAGCAGCATTTCTAAGGTTATCTCGGCAGCAACAGGTGTTGGCATTTGTGATGCAGACATATTTTGAGACGTGGTTTTGGGGCAAAAGTACGTGTTTTTTTGGGAAAATGCTAAAAATTGAGCATTGAAAAGGGAAAGGAGTTGAAAATTTCTAAAAATATGTTTTAGGGGGACGCACTTTTGGAAAGTGTGTCCCCCTAAAACAATTCCTGCGCGCGGTGGTCATTGCGTTGCACTGAGCTTGCCGAAATGAAAAAAACGCACAACAGGACAAAACCACTCACATCTGTACACAAATGCAAGTGGTTTAAAAGTCTGTATATCAGCTTACTACAACATTTTCAAGAAAGCAATTTCTTTTTCTGAAAGCATACGCCATTTGCTACGTGCCAAGCCTTTTTTGGTAAGGTGTGCCAATTTGACTCTATCCAAACCATATACTTTTGCGTCCAAAGCATCAAACATGCGTCTTACGATACGATTGCGACCTATATGAATTTCGAGCAAAACTTCGTGCAAAGGTCTTTCGGGGATAAATTCCACTTTGTCCACTTTTGCAGAGCCATCTTCTAATTCAATGCCTTCTCTCAATCTATCTAAGTCATCTTCTGTCAATTCTCTGCTCACTGTAACATGATAGACTTTGCGAATATCATTGGAAGGATGCGTCAATTTTTCGGTCAAATCGCCATCATTTGTCAAGATAATTAAGCCTGTTGTGTCTCTGTCTAAGCGACCCACAGGATAAACTCTTTCATTGGTAGCTTCTTCGATTTCGTCCAACACCGTTCTTCTGTCTTTCTCGTCCTCAGTCGTAGAAATGACATTTTTGGGTTTGTTGTACAAAATATATACTTTTTGCTGGCGCGAAATCGTCTTGCCATTGTAAGTTATCACATCAACTTGCGGATTGACTTTTACCCCCATTTGGTCCACAACTTCGCCATT
>JAYUZN010000691.1:0-2846 GCA_043751755.1 Bacteroidota bacterium
TGCTTAAAAAATAGGACATGTATTTCTCACTTCTTTACAAAGTCTTTCGACTTTTTTTTTAACTTACAAATATGATTTTTTGTGTACGGCTATAAAATAGAAGACAAGGGCGTTTGGGCAGAAATTTGTGCAAGTTGTTACGAAAAATATTTTAAAAATTATGAAATTAGCGACAATTCTTTAGCTGAAATTACTTGCTCAGTTAAAGGTTGTCAAAATGAAGCAGAGATTTACATTGATTTTGTATCATTTCAAGAAGATGCTACTACCAAAAAATGTGAGAAACTCTTTTGAGAAAATAAAAAATTAATTTTATATGCGCAAAGATTGGACAAGAGAAGAATTAATCCTTGCTTTTAACCTATATTGCAAATTGCCATATGGTCAGTTCAATAATCGAAATAAAGAAGTCATTGAATTAGGGCAACTCATTGAAAGAACGGCTGGGGCTGTTGCTTTCAAATTGGTCAATTTTGTAAGTCTTGACCCTGTTCACAAGGCACAAGGGCGTAAAGGGGCTACAAATACTGGGAAATTGGACAAAGAAATTTTTAATGAATTTACCAATAACTGGGACGAGTTATTATATGAAAGTGAGGAGATTTTAGCTAAAAAAAGACATACAAATATAGAAACAATTTATATAGATATTTTGAAGGATTTAACAGAGAAAAAAGGAGAAACAAAAATAAGAGAGGTAAAAGTACGGGTTAATCAAGATATTTTCAGAAAAATGGTTTTATCAAATTTTAATTTTAAATGCGCGATTACTCAAATAAATGTCCCTGAATTACTGATAGCAAGCCACATAAAGCCTTGGGCAATAGATGAAAAAGAAAGATTAAATCCTTCAAATGGGCTTTGTTTATCGGGAACGTATGATAAGGCTTTTGATAAAGGGCTTATTTCAATAAACGATAATTTAGAAATCATCATTTCATCAAGGTTAAAACGTTTTTCAAATCAAGCCTTTTATCACCATTATTTTTCGCAAAAAGAAGGTCAAAAAATCATTTTGCCGCAAAAATTTATGCCTGATTTAGCATTTATTCATTATCATAATAATGAAGTTTTCGATAGAAAATGAGTTTTTTCGCCTTCTTAAAGTAGTTTAGGAATGAAAATTAAATAGGTTTATAGTCCCGTAGGGACGCGATATTTATAGAAAATAATCAATAACGCTCAAAAAGTCCCGTAGGGACGTAATATTTATAGAAACGTAGGGACAACATATTTATAACATTATGGCAAACACATTTTCGCAAATTTATATTCAAGTAGTCTTTGCTGTCAAGGGTAGAGAAAATCTCATCAGTAAAGATTGGAAAGATGAATTATATATGTATATAACAGGCATTTGCAAAAACAATCACCAAAAACTTATTGCTATCAATGGCGTTTCAGACCATATACATATTTTCATTGGTTTAAAACCTTCCATGGCGATTTCTGATTTAGTGAAAGACATAAAAGCCTATTCGAGTAGGTTTATTAATGAAAAACAGTGGATAAAAGGGAAATTTAGCTGGCAAGAAGGTTATGGGGCTTTTTCTTATGGACATTCGCAACTTGATACAGTCATAAAATATATTCAAAATCAAGAGGCACATCATGCAACAAAGACTTTTAAAGAAGAATATCTGGAGTTTTTGGCAAAGTTTGAAGTTGAATATGACGAAAAATATTTGTTTGAATGGATTGAATAAATATCGCGTCCCTACGGGACTTTTTGGAGGGGGGCTTGTCTATTTCTATAAATATTTCGCCCCTAACGGGGCTATGAAACCTACAACAAACCTTTTCCATAGTAGGTTATGATATTAGTTTTAAAATATTAAATGCTGCAAATTATGGGATTCCTCAAAAGAGAGAACGTATTTTTATTATAGGCATGAGAAAAGATTTGAATATCCATTTTAAATTTCCTACAGCTTATCATTATTTTGTACCGCTAAAAGATGTGTTAGAAAATGTAGAAGATGAGCGTTATTTTTTTTCGGAAAAAGCTGTGAAAGGCTTAAAAAATGCTAACAAAGCCTTCAATAAAGGACGTGCTCAAAATATTGAACAACCTTGTAATACGCTTAGTTCGCATTTGGCAAAAGTGAGTTTAAATGGTACAGACCCTGTTTTATTGGTAGATGCTGAAAAAGAAACATATCGCCGCTTTACGCCCTTAGAAGCGCAAAGAATACAGTCATTTCCAGATAGTTTTGTATTTCCTGTATCAGAACATCAAGCATATCGTCAAATTGGGAACGCAATTCCACCTGTTTTGATGTGGCATGTTACGCAAAGCGTGGTAGAAACTATGGAGAAATGTGCTATTTCTGAACAGTTAACTGAATTACAGCAAGTCTAAACCTCTTTGAAAACTCTCAAAATCAGCCACTTTTTGTCCTTTTTGATTGGAAATAAAACCCTTCACATCTGTGGCTTTTCCGTATTCATTTACGGCTTTGAAAGCTATTTTTTGCGAAGTATTTGCGACAAAATCCCCGCCTTCAGGGAAAAATTGCATTTCTATTTTTTGCAAAACTATTGGCACAGAACGGGAAATTGCCTCCTTTTTGCCCTGATAATCAATGACAATGTTCAGCAGCCCGTCATTTGTTTGCAAATCTTGGGGCAGTTGAAAGGAAATCTCCGCCTTGCCTTCTGCGTCTGTTGTGGCAGTAGCCGTCAGGAAATCCGTTCCAGAAAGTTGGATTTTATAGGCAAAAGGAAAGTTTTTTAAGGGCTGATTTGTAACTATCCAGCCTATTTGGGGCTATTTTTAGCTTAATTCTGTTAATTTTTGTTAAAAATTCATGCAATTTTGTTAATGAACTGTTAAAATTGCGCCT
>JAYUZN010000692.1:0-2029 GCA_043751755.1 Bacteroidota bacterium
CTTTTGCAAGGTTTTTTTGCAAAGCGGTTTGGTTTTGTCTTGATTCGGCAGGGACTACGCTCTATGCCCACACACAAGCCCGAAGTCCCTGCCAACGAGATAGGCGTGTTTATCGGATTTATTGCCGTAGGATTGTCGGGGATAGGATGCTCCTCCCACTTCCAAGGGCGTTTTTTGAGATTGTGAGACATGTTTTTGTGGTTTGTTTTGAAAGACAAAGATAGACATAACAAGCCGCTTTTGCAAGGTTTTTTTTCTTGCAAAGCGGTTTGCTTTTGCCTCGAATCGGCTATTTTTCGGGACTACGCACAAGGCAGGCACACAAGGCAGGAAATCCCGAAAAACAGAGGCAAGAAGTCCCGAAAAACGGGTTGTTATAATCTGCGTTTAGGGCGTTTTCTATCAATGTATTTACTTTGAATAGGAATCTTCCAATAATGATTACTTGATTGTATTGTATCTTTGAGATGCCCAATTTTCAATACTTTGCCTGTTTCTGAATCAATTTTAACGAATTTCTTGTTTTCGCCTACTACTATATAGCAATCTATCCGCTCATAACGAGTAGAGTCATAAAAACAATCTGTCCAAAGTTTTACGTATGGGAATCTTCCGTTAATACCATAAAACCTTGATAAATTAATTGCCTCTTTCCAACAAATATTGCCTGTTTCTCCAGCTACTCCTAACTTATTAACTGTACCCACACTTTCCATTAAATATGTATCCGCAAAATGATAGGGTAATTCTGCATGATATTGGATTTCTGCTCGTTTTAGAATACCCTTATCATTATATTCAAAGTATGCAATAAGATTTTTTGAAGAGTTAAGTTTTACATGTCGATAAATATATATTGGAAGGGGGATATAATCATCACAACAACCTTGAAGGGCTATATAACGTCTTACTCGTTTATCTGTCGAATCGTCATAATAAATATTATAATCCTTTATCATATAAGACAATCCTTTCAATGGAAATGACTGCAATGAATCAGGCATTTTATATGAGGGTAAATATTTGTCATTATTGTTATGGGTATAGCCAAGCCTGCAACCGCATAATATACATATTAAATATAATACAATCCAGAAAAAAAATATTTTCATAATATTATTCAATAATAGTGTACATAAAGCTATTCTTACATTTTTAAATAGCCTTATACAAAGATGTGGTAAGTATGAATTAGAATTTATCCAAACAAACAATTGCTATTTCGTAGGAATACAAACGCCTGATACATAACTTATACATCACTTACTCGCTATACATTCCTACGAAATAGACACTGTTTATCACTAAATTATCCTTATTTATTCAACTTGAATGCCGGGATCATTGGGGATAGTGTCCCATTGCCATTTCCAGAGGCTCTTACGCCGTTCATCTATATCTGTAGGAAGATAATCCATAAAATTTGTTGTAGTCTTTTCTTTAAATCCAACAGGATTTGGTGCCGCAGTTGCCCAACTGTGCGGCAAGCCCAAAGTATGCAAAACTTCATGTGCTATATTTGCAGTATATATTCCTTGCCTAAAGATACAAGAAGCAGTAGCACCCGTATCAGCAATACCATGATATGTTATAGGGTTTCCACTAGCATCATTCCCTTTTACCAATGTCTCTGTAAAAAATATTATTACACCTACATCTACTGGTATCAGGTTTGCATAAACAGGGTCAAGCACAAATATCTGATAAATATCATTTATAAATTGCCCCACTTCCGCTCTCGTAAAAGTAGGTTTTCCTTCCCAATTAGCTCCGTTTTGTATAAAATAATTATTTCTGAGGCTCAAAATCGCAGGAGCTAAGACTGCAGGAGGAACTGGAGTATTTAAGTCGATTGTGAATTCAAAAGGAATAGGCACTATATCAGCTCTTAATAATGCTTGATTTAATGAACGATTATTTAAACTATCAGCCCACAGGTTGTAAGATGTTTTGCTGGTCTCGTTGTCCCCAAATGATGACTTGCCTGTGCGACACTTGGCGGCAGCCTTGCAAATCTACGACTTTGCCC
>JAYUZN010000693.1:0-3325 GCA_043751755.1 Bacteroidota bacterium
TAGATTCGCTGACAAGCGGGTTTAACATTTCAAGAAACCTATCATTAGACCTCAATTGCCATGATTTGATGGGTTTTAGGACGGCAGAAGTTGCTGATATTTTGCGAGGGGTAGGGGCAGCAGAAGCGGATATGCCTAAGCTGATGCAAGACATGAAAAAGTGGTATAACGGCTATTTATTCAATGTAGAGGCAAAAGAGCGGCTGTATAACTCGGATATGGTACTCTATTTTGCAGAATTATACGGCGAATATCAAAAATATCCTACCGAAATGTTGGACATTAATATTACTTCGGATTATTCCAAAATACGGAAAATATTTAGAATTGGCGGCTTTGAAAATGAGAAATTGGGAGTCTTAGAGAAATTAATTCGCGGAGAAAAAGTAACATTTTCGCTTACCTCACAATTTTCTTTTGAGAAAAAAGGCTTTCCTACCGAAGATTTGTTAAGCCTATTATTTTATATGGGCTTTTTGACCATCAAAAGAAAATGGGGCGATAAATATGAAATGGTAATGCCAAACAAGGTTATTAGGGATATTTATTTCGATTATTTTTTGCAAGTAATGGAAGAAAAAGCCCAAACAAATCGGGATTTGTATGAGTTGGGAAATGCCTTAGATGAGTTGATTTGGGAAAACCGCCCGAAGCCGATTTTGGAGGTGTTGGAAGTTGCTTTGAAGAGTTTGACAAACCGAGATTTCCAAAAAATGGACGAAAAACATGTACAAGCTATGTTTTATTCCTATCTCAATCTCTCGAAAATGTACGAAGTCAAAAGTGAATATGAGTCAAGCAAGCAGTATTTTGACATTTTGATGTTGGAAACGCCGCTTGCAGAGGCACAATATGAGTTTATTTTTGAGCTAAAATATGCCAGAAAAGCAGGGGAAATTCGGGTAGAAACCATGACAAAAGCGGCAGAAATGCAAATGAAAGATTATTTGGCTTCGCAGGAACTGCTGCATCATCCGAAAATGAAGGCATGGGTGATTGTGATTGTGGGCGATACTGTGGAGGCTTGTGAAGAGGTGTTTTTGTGATTTTGCCCTGAATTGCTCGATTTTGCGCGGTCTTAAGCGGACGAGTTTTTCAAAAGGGGCTCCCCTCAAAACCATAAAAACAGGCTTTGTGTAAGCCTTATCAATTCTCAACTTTCAACTTTCAATTCTCCTCCATGATTCTTTCCATCATCATCGTCAATTACAATGTCAAGCACTTTTTAGAGCAGTGCTTGATGTCGGTGCGTAAAGCCTTGCAAGACATTGAAAGTGAAGTGATTATAGTAGATAATAATTCCGTTGATGGGAGTGTGCAGATGTTACAAGAGAAATTTTTGGCGGAAATCACCCTGATTGCAAATACAGACAATCCCGGTTTTTCTAAGGCAAATAATCAAGGAATCCACATTTCAACGGGAAAATATATTTTATTGCTGAATCCTGATACTGTAGTAGAGGAAAATACCTTTCGGATTTGCATAGATTTTATGGAAAAACACCCTGAAGCAGGGGCTTTAGGCGTGAAAATGATAGATGGAAGTGGGAAGTTTTTGCCCGAATCTAAACGGGGTTTCCCTACGCCTGCGGTGTCTTTTTACAAGATATTTGGACTTTCTGCCCTTTTTCCTCGCAGCAAAACCTTTGGCAAATATCACCTTTCTTACTTGGACAAAGACGAGAATCATGCCATTGAGATACTGGCGGGGGCATATATGTTTATGCGGAAAGCGGCTTTGGACAAAGTGGGCTATTTGGACGAGGATTTTTTTATGTATGGAGAAGACATCGATTTGTCCTATCGCATTACGCAAGGGGGCTACGAAAATTATTATCTGGCAGACACCAAAATCATTCATTACAAAGGGGAAAGTACCAAAAAAGGCAGCCTCAATTATGTTAAAGTCTTTTATCAGGCAATGATTATTTTTGCCAAAAAGCATTTTAGCGGCTCGCATCAGCGCACTTTCATTGCCATGATACAACTTGCCGTCTATTTGCGGGCTTTGGGGGCGGTTTTGTATCGTTTTTGGCAACAATTTGGCTTCACTTTGGTAGAAATGGGCTTGTTTTATGCCGCTATTTTTGGGGTAAAAGGCTACTGGGAAAAAAACATTAAATTTATAGAAGGGGGCGAATATCCGCCGACTTTTGACTTTGTGGCAGCCCCGATTTATACCTTAGTTTTCGCTATTTTTCTGTGGACAGCAGGGGCGTACAAAAAACCTTTTCGCATTCGCCCTTTGGTAACTGCCATGTTAGGCGCATTTGTAGGCATTGCAACGGTGAGTTATATTTTTCCACATATCAATTTTTCCCGCGCCATTGTAGGCATTTCTTCGGTACTTTCGCTGCTCATTGCCATTACCACACGTGGGATTTTGCATTATCGGGAAAAAAAGACCTTCTTTTTCTCCGAAATCTCTCGCAAAAGGGTCGTTATTGTCGCAAATGCGGAAAATGCAAGCCGTATTTTGACTTTTTTGCAAGATGAAATCGAATATCCTACGGAAATGGTAGGACTTGTTTCGGACGAAAATAGTCCTTCCTCTCACAATGCGATAGATAGGTTGGGAACGCCTACGCAGCTGCCTGAAATCGTGCGCATGTTTGCGATAGATGAGATTGTTTTTTGCAATAAAAGTATTTCTACAGAAACCATTATTTCGCTGATGTCGGATATTCAAGAAAGGGGGGTAGAATACAAAATTGTGCCGCCTGATGCCGACTATATAATTGGTTCTCAATTCATTCACACAGCACGTGAGCAGCGGGTCTTTCGCCCAAATCTTAGCCTTTCTACCTACAAAAACCAAAAAAGAAGGTTAGATTTCTTTGGGAGTTTTATATTGTTATCCTTGTTTCCTATTTCTTTTTTTCTGTATAAAAAACCCCTTTCTGCCCTGCAAAACCTCTGGCAAATTCTCACAGGAAAAAAGCATTTTGTGGGCTATATTCAGCCGAATCCCCCCGATTTGCCCAAGCTAAAACCTGCTATGTTGAATATGAACCTGCGGAAAGGCAGCCAAGATGTTGCCCTTAACCCTGCAAATTTGGATAAGTATTATGCCAAATCTTATCGTTGGGAATGGGATTTGGAGCTGATAATGAGGGGCTTTCGGGATTTGTAAAGGAGTGGTAATTAATAGGTTAGCGCACCTTTGAAAGGTGCGCCAACCTATTAATTACTTCGCTGCTGGTGCAAGCGTCCGCTATGTATAAATAAAGCCCAAATGTCTTGCTTATTTTTTCAGGATTTCCACCTTCAAAATCTTCACATCTTTCACAGGCACATCTCCCGCTTGTGTGGCTACTTTTCCCAA
>JAYUZN010000694.1:0-10758 GCA_043751755.1 Bacteroidota bacterium
GTTAGCTGCCTTGTGGTTCGGCTTGTTTTTGGGGTATTTATTAAGCAAATCGGGATTAACCTTATCGCCTGATAAATACGAGTATAAACCTGCACCTATCCGAAATCGCTTGTTCTATCCTGTTTCTGAAATACAGAATGTGCAATTTGTCAATAATCAAATTCATGTATTTATGGGCAATGGTGAGCGAGTAGTCCTAAAACGGAGTTTATTTGGTCAAAATGATTTAAGAGAAATAGATGCCTACTTTTCGCGATTCATTAAAAATCAATAGCCTAAATAAAAAAAAAGGAAAATATCAAGGCTTATAGCAAGTCGCACGAATAAAAATGCAGAAAAAGGAAAAAATATGAAGAAAAATTTGGAGTTGTCAATAGAAGCTAATAACTTTGTGCAGGAAAGATTAGCGTAAAGGGTTAAAGTGTTGAAATATAATGATTTATGCGTTTACTTATCATTTTTGAGCGAGCTTTTGAATAAAAAACTCAGACTTAAAAAAAATAAAAAATGCGAAGAACATGGTGCTGCCGACAATGCCGTTTATCTGCCGCACGAAACCAGCCCTCAAAACGGCACTGCGGGCAGCACATTTCGTTATGCTCCATGGCGGGAAAAGCTAAACTTGACAAACTTAGCGTATCCCCAGCCGCACAAAAAACAACCAATGCCCAGCACACAAATCCACGCTTCGCATCCGTTGTTTTTTTGCAGCCGCACGCAGGGCAGGTAAAGCAGGAGGTAAAAGAACCCGCCCACCCGCCCCTGAAAATATTGAAATTCGATTTTTGTATTTGTATTACTTTTAACATTTTTAAAACAATGAAACAGAACATTTTAAACCATTTTTTTATTGTAATGATTTTATGCTCACTTGGAAGCGTAAATGGGCAAACACTCCTTAATCAAGAATGGGTGAATGCTTTTGGAAGCCCCGATTCGATAAAGTGGTCTTCGTCAACTTTGAGCAATCAAGGGGTTTTATACGTTGTTGGAAATACGGTTAATTCCAATGCTGACATATTTATTTCAGCATATGACACAGACGGGAATCAACTTTGGCAGAGTGTTTATAACGATTCTACGAATGGTAATGATTATGGCATAGCTGTAGAATGTGATTATTATGGAAATATCTACCTTGCGGGTGTGGTTACCAATAATGTGGGTTCTTTTGATTGCATTTTGCTCAAATATGATTATTTAGGCAATGAATTATGGCATCAAATTTATGCTAATGGTTCTACCACAATTCCTACAGATATAGGGATAAATTTCTTAAATGAAATATATGTAACAGGAACTTCTGCTAATGCAGCTACTCAATCCGATTATTTATTGGTCAAATATTCAGATGCTGGCATTTTCCAGTGGGCTGAAACGTATGATTATGTAGGGTTATATGATGTTGCTGTTGGGATTTCTTTTGACAATAACAATCAGCCCATTATTACAGGGGGTAGCCAAAGTTCTGCGAATAATGCAGATTATACAACTTTATATTATGATATATATGGCACACAACTAAGTGTGGATAGACAAAATGTATTAGGAAATGGTTTTGATAAACCCCTTGCTATTACTAAAGATGCATTGGGAAATCATTATATAACAGGCTATACTCAAACAGGATTTAGTCAAGATATTAGGGTTATTAAGTTAAATAGTAATTTTATTTATCAGTGGGGAGTAAGTTATGATTATCAGAATGGGATTGATGCTTCTTTCGATTTAGCAGTAGATATAAATGGAAATACTTATCTTACTGGATATTCCCATGAGACAAATGGGACAAAAAATGCTTGTGTTATCAAATATGATATAAACGGAAATTTTCTTTGGGACAGGAGACTTAAGTTGGCTGATAGAAATGGAAGCATTGAAACGGAAGGAAATCACATAGTTGTGAGTGATAATACTATTTATGTTTATGGAACCCTAAAAAATAAGGAAGGGACTTTTATTGCTTGTTATTCCGATTTGGGCGAATTGTTGTGGGAAAAAGAAAATGAGATAAATCAAGAATTTTTGCCTAATGACTTTGTGAAAGACAATAATAATATATACACTTTCGCACTAAGCAAAGATACGCTTACAAATCAAAATGCGTATAAAATGATAAAATATAGGACATTTAACCCCAATTATTCTTTGGTTTATGATACACTTGGCAAGGCTACACATGTTGTTAATCAAATTATTGTAAGGTTTCATCCTAATTCACTTATTCTGTCTCCTTTTGAAAGCAAGGAAATCGTTTTTGGAGATATAACCGAATTTGTGAAACCCAATATTATTGCTTTAATGGATAATAAATTAGGATTAAATGGGCTTTTGGCACAATCAAAAGTGATGAAATTGTACAAAAATTTAACCCTTTTTGATATAAATTCTACCTCAAGAGATGGTAGGCTTGTTTCTTTACCCACGATTTGGGCTTCGCTTATTATTATTTTACCCGAAAATGAAGATAGGGCAATTTATGATGAGTTTGCTGTCGCAGATAGTTTAGACGACTTAAAGCCGCATATTGTTTACGCAGAGCCGCATAAAGTTTTTCATTTCGATATGGGGGCAAGTGACCCAAGATATGTATTTCAACATTCCTTGCATTCAACCATGCTTTATGCAAATGGAAATATCAATATTGAACCTGCGTGGGATATAGAAACAGGGAAACCCCATATCAAAATTGGGGTGTATGACACAGGAATAAAATGGAATCATGAAGACTTTAGTTTTGACGGACAGTTTGCTAATTCACGTATATTTAGTGGAAAAGATTATAGTGTATTCCCATATGTTCCGATTTCTAACAATCCGAATAATGATATTTCCACAGTAGGGCATGGGACAAGAAGTGCAGGAATTATTGGGGCAATGAGAAATAACACAAATGCAAATGGAAACAATGTAGGGATTGCAGGGATTGCGGGGGGAGATGGAAATAATTGGAATGATGGTTGTTTACTCTATGCAATGAAAATATCTCCATTAGACGACCCAATACTTTTTGATGAATTAGCACCTGCCATAATAGAAGGCGCAATAGATGTAAATGATGGAGGATATGGCTTGGATATTGCCAATCATAGTTATGAGGGTGGCTATTTAGACGCTTACAGAGATGCAATAAATATTGCTTTCCAAAATAATGTAACGACTACGGCATCACGTGGAAATGACGGAGCAGATGTGTCGGCTTACCCTGCTACTTATAAAGATGAATGGGTAATTTCGGTAGGTTCTTCTGACCAAAACGAGCAAAAGGAGGCAATAAGTAATTTTGGTTCAGAAATGGATTTGTTAGCACCGGGGTTGTTTGATATGGTTATGACTACTAATAATGGAAGCTCTGCGGGTACTTTATATGATAACTTTGCTAACACTTCGGCTGCTGCTCCCCATGTTGCGGGAGTCGCAGGAATTATACTAAGTTATATGAATCCTCCTAATGCTGTTGGTACAAATCAGTTATTAGCCCCTGAAGATGTAGAGTTCATGGTTCAGAAATATGCAAAAGATTTGAACACTCCCCAATATGATAACACAACAGGTTGGGGCTTATTAAATGCAGGAAGTACTATGCAAATGTTGGAAAAACCGCAATATGACCTTGTACATGATATTGTTGATTTTGATTTACCTGACTTCATTTTGCAATCTGTAAACCCTGAAGATGTCATTTTAGAACGAAATTTTCCTGATAACCTTGCGCCCATATTACCTGTGGGGAATTATAAGGCAGATGTTTATAAGGTTTCTAAAAACATAAACCTCAATGTTCCTGCAGGCTATTTTATCGTAGAAGATGCTTTGGGCAATCAAAATACTTGGGGCTTGAGTAGTCGGTCTTATTTGCTAGATTATTCCAAGCTATGTGCGCTATGTGCCCCGTCTATTTACCCACAAGAGTTTCATACTTCTTTTGTCTCTCAAGGCAATAATACGGCTTTGATAGAAGGCTATATTTACCATATTGTCGAAGATATGAATGGTGTTCCCTTAGATGTTTGGATTCCAACAGACCCAAATCTACCTAATTATCCGCCTTCAGCTTATTCTTTACATATTACAACAACGCCTCAATCGGTTGATAACCAAATTAATAGTAATCTAATAGAGATTTCTCCAAACCCCACAAATAATGTTTGGGCAATTAAAATCCCTGAAATATATAAAGCTATTTCTTATCAAGTAATTGATATAAATGGCAAAATTGTATTGCAAGGAGATACTAAGACGAATGCGTTTGCTATTAATGGGACAAACTTAGTTTCGGGTATTTATTTACTACGTCTCAAGAGCAAAAATGAGTATTTTTCTAAAAAAATAGTAAAATATTAATCCAAAATGCAAGCCACATTGAGACTTTTTCAATGTGGCTGTTACTATTTTAACACATGAAAAATATTTATTATATTTCAAGTTTATTATTGTTATTAATGGCTTGTAAAGGGTTTAATATTCAAGATGGATATCCGTATAAGTTTCCAAGAGAAAATTGGGATTCTATCCGCTTAATTGTAGAAAATAGCCCTCCTCATTTTGGTATTATGACGGGAGAAGTTGATACAATATGGCAACAAGCACAATTTAATCCTAATAATCAACAGGAAATAGTTGCTCAATGGAGTTGCTCTCATTATCCGAATATGCGTAAAGGGGTATCCATTTATGATATTAAGACAGGTAAAACCCGAAAATACACTACATTAATTGTAAAAGAGGGTAAAACCCTGAATTTATCTTATGAAAAAGGGAATAAAATAGTTATCTTAGATAGTCTGAAAAATATCTTAGATTCAGTCATTTTACTTTTTCCTAACAAATTTGACTATTCAAAAATTGATACCTTAGCAATGTTAGATAAATATGCTAAAGTATTGAATAAGGACAACAATAAAGTATTCTTAGTAGGAAAAGTAAATGAAATTCCAACAATAGGTTATTATAATTTAGAGACAAAGCAAAACGAATTTGCGCTTATCTTAGATACTTGTAAAGCAGCTTATAAATTAGGGCTTAATAATATCAAACAAATAAGCCCGAATTTCTATTCTGATAAATACCTATATTGGTTAAGTGGCAGGGGCGTTTTTAAAACAAATGTGTTGAATAAGAAAACATATCTCATAAAAGCAGGAATAATACCATGGTTTTCCATTTCAGATAACCAAAAATATTTAGTTATTCCGAAAACGGTATATACTCTACCTAATGCTATGCAAGCGGAAGGGCGAACAAAAATATATTTAATTGATTTAAAAACATATAAGGAAAAATTAATATTTTGAATAAAACTAACTGTTTAAGCCCTCCGCACAGGCGGCACACAGGCAACCAGCCCACAAATCCACGCTTCTTGCCAGTGTGCCGCCTTTTGCCAACCCTCCTGTGTCGTTAAAAAATAAAAATAAAGGTGCATAACAAAGGTGCTAATGTCAAGTGGGCGAATCAAAGCTCAAAGCCAATGCGCCGCCCACCTGCATTAGCACTTGGCGTTATGGGACATGTAATTAATAGCTATAAACTTTGATGTTAAAGATATTAGGGAAAGAACATTTGTTAGTGCACATAGCAAAGGTAATTTCTTTATAGTGGACTTCTGAAAACCACTTTAAAAATAAGTAGGATTTTTTCAATTTACTAATTTTTCTTCCTGTGAAACGAACAATCAATTTATTACTGCTCACACTAGCTGTATTTTTGTGGAGCTGCCAAGAAAAAACGCTTGTTTCAGAAGCTAAAGAGCCTCTGAAAGCGTCTATTTCGCAGCATGAACGAAAAAATAGCATTCGAAACCAGCTCACTAACGGAACTTATCTTCAGTCGTTAGGTCTCTATCAAAGTATGTCTTCTGCTCAAAAATTAGAAATTTGGACAGATAAGTTAAATGACGTTTTGGAACGAGCCACTTTGACTTCAGGGCAAGCTTCTTTTTTGAACGCTATCATAGACGGGTTAAGCCAATCTTCATTTGAAGACCCAATGGATGAGGAAACCACCATGACGTTTCTGAACCAAGCACAAGCGCATTTTAACTATCATCAAACATTGGCAATATTTTGCACTCCGTTTGATTTTGACGAATCGCCAGAATTTGGGAGTTCTTCGGGAGAGCCTGAGCAACTTTGCCACTGTCAATGGAGTATAAGTTGTACCCTTGGGAACGCAGGAACTTGTTCAGGACCAAGTTGCTCAGGAACTAGTAGTGGGTGCGGTTGGCTTTGGATGGGCGGCTGTAATTTTACTTGTGATGGTACACCATTAGCTAATTGATGCTATTTTTGTGCAATCGTTATGGGTTCAATTTTAGTCGAGATACTATTTGTATTTCAGCTAAAATTGAACTCCAGATTAAAAAAATGTAGTTTTGTGTTCTATTAATCAGTAAAAATGAAAAAATATATTGTTATTTTATTTGTTGGTTTTTTAATTTATTTGCTCCAAACGCCTTTTAACGCTTTTGGATATGTAGGAATAGCGATTGGATTATCAACTTTATATTATTGGGTTATTGGATATACTATTAATAAATGGGTTAGATTTAAGATAAATCCTAATCATTTATTAATATTGGTATTAATTCCGAATCTGTTCATGGAATTAGTAATGACGACATTATATAATCCTGCATTATTTTTGTGTACTTTCCCTTTCTCATCAATATTTGCTGGTATAGCTATATTTCAAGGGCATTATTTTGATTACAAACGAGTAGGCTCTTGGTTAAAATTTTTATTACTAAGTCTTGCAGCATTGGGAATGGTATATTTTATAACGCCTCATATTGCTATGTACAAGAATACAAAACAAACGGAAAATAACTATGTTCAAGACGATATTCCTTTGAAGGAACTCAACAAGCAACCAAATATCTTTATCAAAAAAGGCAAAACATATTATTTGGATTTTTTTCATACAAAGTGTGGGTATTGCATTTTAAAGTTTAAGGATGTAGAAAAAATTCACGAAAGTTTTAAAGGCGATACAAATGTTTGCTTATTAACAATAGCAGACGGGCGTTGGGATTCGCTTAGTGAAGTAGTTAATTGTGAATATTTGAAACCCTATCATTTTAAAACTGTTTACGATTCGGCAGGTATTTTTTGTAAATCACTTAATTTATATTTTTATCCGCAAAGTATGATAATTGATAAAAATGGAAAAATTGCATACCATTTTGAAGGCTATAGTGGCGACAGAATGCGAGTATATAAAGATGTTGTGGTCGATAAAATAAAAGAAGTTTCGCAATAAAAGTCCCATAACATTTATATTGCCGACCATAGCCGTTTACCTACGCACGAAACCAACCCTCGAAACGGCTACGGCAGGCAATATTTTCGTTCTGCGATAGTACATAAAATAAACATAACTAATTAATAATCAATAGTATATATGAGTAAATTTTTACAAGCAACTCAAAAATTGATGGAAGACTTGAATGCTTCTATTAAACAGCCAAAAGTGTCTCTGCCATTTGATTATATCCAAATGGTAGATGATACAAATCTACCTACCTACCTAAAAATAGGGAATCTTATAGGAAAAGGAGGCAACAATTATCCTGCATTGCTTCCTATGAAAAGCATTAAAGGTATTGCTTTTAAGCTAAACGATAGTAACAGAGAAGAAATTCACCTTGCTGTCCAACACTACGCTTTGCAAATTGCAGAACGGTCAAAAGAGAACCATTTGACTTTAACAGCGATTGACACCAAAAAATTAGGGAGTAATTTCCGTAATCTTAGACGATTAGGAAAAAATCTACTTGTTAATTTTGTAGCGGATGATGAAAGCCTAAAAACGATACTTGACGAACATCACAGTAAATCTGTTTCAGTTATTACAGAATGTTTAACACATTATGACAGCCTTGCTGCCTATAATCAGAAATCAGGGCATATTCAGCCCTTTAGGATTTTGGCAATTGCTGACTTTCCACATGGCTTTACTAGTTTTGATAGATTAGAAACCTTGCTACAAAACGCTGATGAGGCTGGGCTATTTGTGTTTTTGACGTATGACGGAGCATTGATAAATGGTCTTTCAAAAACAAATCAAGATAAGTTTCGGCAAGTGCTTTCTCATTTGCTTTGTTTAGAGGAGTTTGGAAATCCTGAAAATGATTTCTATTGCATGTCAAGGACACATGAATTAATACCCACAAAAGGAAATGATAGTAGCCTTTTTACTAATTATACATTACAACTTGATAGAAAAGATATTTCTTCAGAAAACATCAATAAACAGATTATAGCACTTACTCCTGTTACTGCTATCGAAACTGACCAAGTAGATGGCTTGAGAATCCCTATAGGAAAAGTTGGCGGGCAAACGCATTACTTTACATTAGGTTATGAAAGTGATAATTTTCACGCAATTATTGGTGGGCAATCAGGAAAAGGGAAAACAGTTCTTCTGAATAATATTATTGGCAGGGGGATAGAGACCTATACTTCAGATGAATTGCGTTTTGTCATAATTGATTGTGGGGGTACTGGCTTTCAAGAATTTGATAATTCATCTTCTATTCAGCTCATGTGTCGTTCTTCCAATGTTGAAACGTGCTTGCAAGCCGTTCAATTTATAGAAAAAGAACTTGCCCACAGAGAGGCATTGTTCAATGAAAACAAAGTGGCTGATTTAAAACAGTATATCAAGAAAACCAATACTCCTTTGCCACGCTTATTATGCCTTATAGACGAGTTTCACGTTCTCTATACAGGTAAAGAAAAATTTAGTTCTTACTTCGATAATATCTTAGTGGACAGAGTTATTCGGATTGGGCGCAAATTTGGCATACATTTGATTACTTGCACTCAGTCACTTGGTGGCGGAGTAAGACGTTCTATATTAGATAACATTCCCTTACGAATCGCTTTGGGCATGACGACCGACCAATCAAATGGCTTTTTGGGTATGAAAAATGATGCAGCTGCTAATTTAGATAGAGGGATAGCCGTTTATAACTCCCAAAATGGTAACCCTTCCGCCAACAAAATTGTGAAAGTTAATCACATTTTGAATGAAGACATTGAGCGAATGGTACAACTTTCTCAAGAGCAAAATGCTCATTCAATTCCTTTTGAAAAAATTCTAATCTAAATACAACATGGATTTCAATGGCTATTTTTCGTTTTTGGCAACTCAGGCAGACTTAGTTGATAGAAATAATCAAGCTAATGGCGCCGCAAGTGCAACAAAGGATTTAATAAATAAGGGGCAAGCGGCTTCGACCCGCCTAAAATTATTTCCATCTTTGGACAAAGAACTCGCAGAAGCGACTAATTCATGTTTAAACAATCATGATAATATCGCAAAAGTATGGTCGTCTTTTTATCAATCAGACTTAGATTCTTTGGGAGAAAAACTTGAGAATTTAAGCAATGTTGAAGCAAATATTTCTAATGCTTTGAATTTGCCTAAATTTATCGAAGATGTTTACCGATATACAACTACTCAAGACTTAGCGGCAAATATTACCTTGGCTGAAGGCAAGCTATCTGATGTTAATGACAAAAGAGGAGCTTTGCAGTTAGGAGATACAAAATTGCAACAGAAGCTAAAGGAATTAGATAATGCACTTACCTCAAATGGTTTTTTGGTAAGTGTATCGGATCGCCACAAAGAAGAAGGTGCTAAGATAAAAAAGCAAAGCAAAGATTTACTTTCTTTGACAAGCAGTAATGTGCAGAGTTTAATTTACGATATTGATAGTTTGACTTCTCGTATAAAAAGTGATTTAGATGAGAGGGGAGGGGAAAGAATGAAACAAGCTGGCATTGTGGCAGGTATTTTAGTGCTATTTCTAATTATATTTGCTAATTGGGAAGCATTTTTGAAACTTGTTGAAAATGTCATTTTTGTTATAGGGGTAATTATTGTTTTATGGGTATTGTATAAAATATCAAGTTTTTTTAATAATAATTAAACTATGGATTATGGTTTGCAAGATGGAGAAGTTTTGTTTTGTGGAAATTGCGAACAGCAATTTACGCCAGATAAAGTGAATTCTAATTTTACTTGCCAACGCTGTGGTAGCAGAATAACGAGTTGGTATAAATACCAAACTCACGAAGATGCACTAAGAATTTGGGAAAATCTCAATGGAAAGAAACAAGATTTCCAAAATGAATTACAACAAAATCAATTTTCATCAACATTTAATCATACAAGTGGTATGGCAAATAATCACATTGAACGTCAGGTAGAACTTTTGCAAGATGCAAAAGCCTTGTTTGTGCAACACGCCCAAATAATGGAGAACACAATGCAAGAATTTAATTCGGGAGTTCGCTCTTTGGAACAAGACGAATTGAATCACGACTACATGGAATTTTTGGAGGAATTTTTAACTGAGTATTCAGGAAAATTAAAATCAATGAGAGAAACCATTGATGACGACTATTTACCCGCAGTCGAAAGGAAAATACGCTATTTAGAAGAAAGAGACTAAAAAAAATCGCAGAACAAAAATATTGCTGTCAAGCGGGGCGAATCAAAGCGCAAGCCTAACACACCGCCCCGCCTGCAAGCAATATCGGTCGTTCTCTGCCACGCCTTAAAGCATTAGTTGTCAAGCACTTTGGTTAGTCAAAATTTAGGGAAAAAGGTTTTTATCTCCATTTCATTACGATAAAACCCTTTTTCCCTAAATTTTGTAGAAAAAGCATAGCTTGAAAATTGACGTTTTAAAAAGGGCAAAAAACGACATGTTTTAGGGTAAAAAGTTCATTGAGAGTTGCAGAAAAT
>JAYUZN010000695.1:0-1725 GCA_043751755.1 Bacteroidota bacterium
TGACAAGCCTTTGATTAGCCAAATTGAACATCCCGAAATGCTTGAAAAGCACAGAGTTATCCTCAAATCATTTTATGGGGTTATCAAAGATTTAGATGACTACCTGAAATTTGTGTTTATAACAGGCGTGAGCAGGTTTGCCAGAGTGTCGCTGTTTTCGGATTTGAATAATTTGACGGATATTAGTATGCACGAGGATTTTTGTGATATATGTGGCTATTCAGAATCGGATATGCACCATTATTTTACGGAGCCTATCGCAAAAATTGCCGCAGGAATGAACATAAGTACCCCTGAATTGTTTGAAAAAGTGCGAAAAAAATATAATGGCTACAATTTTTATGGGAAAGAAAGAATGTACAATCCCTGGTCGGTACTCAACTTTTTGTATTCTCGACAGTTAGATAATTTTTGGTTTGAATCCGGTACGCCTACTTTTCTCACACAAATTGTCGCCAATTTTCAGACAAGCATAGAAGGAATCGTAGCGGAAAAGTCTGATTTGGGAAAATTGAGTTTTGATTCCAATAACTTAGTTCCTTTGTTATATCAAACGGGTTATTTGACGATTGACGAGGAGATAGAAGCAGGTTTATTCACTTTACGTTTTCCAAACGAGGAAGTTTCGGAGTCTTTTACGCATTATTTGCTGACAGAATATGCCCATTTGCAGCAAGGAAGTGTGCGCTATGTGGC
This sequence comes from Bacteroidota bacterium, assembly GCA_043751755.1. GTDB lineage: Bacteria > Bacteroidota > Bacteroidia > J057 > J057 > JAAFHL01. The sequence continues at coordinate 697 of JAYUZN010000695.1, forward strand.
AATAAAAGTGCGCAATGCCTTGAAAGCCAAAGATAAAGACTTGTTAGTTTCCGCTTTGAACCCTATTTTTGCCAGTATTCCTTATCAGATTTTCAACAAAGACAAGGAGGTATATTATCATTCTGTAATGCACTTGGTTTTTATGTTGTTGCACTATAACATAGCATCAGAAGTAAGTACAAATGTGGGCAGAATAGATACTATTTTGTTAGAGCAAAACGAAATTTGGATTTTTGAGTTCAAATTAGATAGTTCGGCAGAAGAGGCTTTTGCGCAAATTATCCAAAAAGACTATGCAGGGCAGTATAGAAATGCGGGAAAAGTGATATATGGCGTAGGCGTGAATTTTAACAGTGAAACGAAGAAGATTGACGAGGCGAAAATGGAGGTTTTATAGGTGTTCAACAAATCTTTAATTATGTAGATAAGTACGAGTCAGAAATAATTTAAACCTATATTTTCGATATATCTTATTGATTATGAAAAACTTATATTAACTTTCAACTCTCAACTTATAACTTTCAACTACTTATGAAATATCCGATTGGGATTCAGACATTTAGAGAAATTATTGAAGAAGGGTATGTCTATGTGGACAAAACTCGGAGCGTTTATAAGTTATTGCAGGGGAAAATTTACTTTCTCTCTCGCCCCCGCCGTTTTGGTAAATCCTTGTTATTGAGTACTTTATCAAGTCTTTTTCAGGGAAGAAAAGACTTATTCAAGGGTTTGTATATAGAAGATAAAATCGAATGGAAAAGCTACCCTGTGGCACATCTTTCGCTCAATACTGTGGGAATTTTAGATGATTTGGAGCAGGGGCTACACACTATTATGGAAATGGCGGCAGATAAATATGGTTTGCAATTGGTGCGCACAAGTGTAGGAGACAAATTGAAAGAACTTATTGAGAAATTAGCCAAAATAGGACCCGTTGTGTTGCTGATAGATGAGTATGACAAGCCTTTGATTAGCCAAATTGAACATCCCGAAATGCTTGAAAAGCACAGAGTTATCCTCAAATCATTT
>JAYUZN010000696.1:0-3373 GCA_043751755.1 Bacteroidota bacterium
CCCACCCGTTTTTGTCTTGCGACAAAATCAGCCCTCCCAAGAGGGCAATATGTCGAGCCTTGCGGCTTGTCATATTGCCCTCTTGGGAGGGCTGCAAAAATGCTTGCATTTTTGCGGGTGGGTTTCCATTTTTGCGGGTGGGTTTCGAAGCAAAAACCTTCAACTTATTTAATTTTCGTCCCTTAGCCAAAAAATTATGGGCAAGTATCTCAAAAATATACTATTTTTGCGGCTGAAATAAATCCGATTGTATCTATGAAAAAAATAACATTCCTTGAATTGGCAGAAAAGGTGTTAGAAGAAGCCCAAAAGCCGCTTACTCACCTCGAAATGTGGGAAATAGCTATACAAAAAGGCTGGGAAAAACTCGCTCCAACAGGCGGCAAAACACCCTGGAGTACACTTGGTGCCAGATTATATGTAGATGTATTAACTAAAGACAGCCCTTTTGAGGTAATAGGCACTCGTCCTAAAAAGTTCATTCTCAAAGGTATGGCTTATGATGATGAAATAGCGAAACTCCACGAAGAAATTTACCTTTTTCTGCAACAACATAAAGAAAAAAATCCTACTATTTATTTTCTGCTACGAGACAGCGATACTTATAGCCGTTTGGAAAAAGGCTATTGGTTTTGGGGAAATAATGAGTATCTCGTTATTTCTTGCTGGAAACGAAAAGATACTATCAAAGATTACCGAAATATTGCGTTATATGTAGAAAAAGATGGGACTTGTATCTTACGTTTTTGTGCTACTGATGATGAGAAAAAAGCAAAAATCTTGAAAATTTTGGCTTCTTTTATTCCGAATATGAAAGCCTTAAAAGAGGAGGGACAAGAAGTAGCTATTTGGGAAAAAAGGTATGAAACTACAGATTATCTGGCTAATATTCAATATTTTATAGAAAAGGAAAAAGCCCAAATAGATTCCATTTTGGAGCTTGCTTCTGGCGAATTATTCGCCTCTTTTGAGCCTGTGAGTGCGGACGTTTTTGAAAAAAATGTAGTTCGAATTGAGGCATTGAGAAAAGTAAAAGATGAGCCTGAAATCATCGAAGAGATAAGCCATTTTGAATTACCCTATTTGTTGTTAAAAAAATTATCTATTGAAAATATTGGTATTTTTTCGCAGTTAGAAATAGATTTTTCGGAAAGGCTTACGGTTTTGATAGGCGAAAATGGCATAGGAAAAACAACTATTTTGCGGGCAATTGCACTGGCTTTGGCAGGGATAAATGAAAATTCTTTGTTAGATGCCCGACATTTCAAAATTCAAAATTTACTACGAATAGAAAATGAAGTACATAACAATGTTTTATATGCCGAAAAAGGACGCATTTATTTAGCCTATCATTTTGAAAATAAACCTTATCAAAATACGCTTTTATTTAGTGCAGATAAATATGGCGTAAAGGTGGAAGATGATGGGAATAGCGATTTTACTTCGGTAACAAATGATACTTTTCCGCACCTTGTGATTGGTTTTTCGCAAGCACAAAATTCGGATACCCCCTTGACTGTCAAGCAAATACCTTACGCAAAGTTGGCAGCTATCAAAGAAGCGCATGTCAAAGACCTTTTGCCTTTGCTCTACAATCAGGCAGATAATCGTTTTGAGGCTTTTACAGATTGGATTGTTAATTTGTACAATCTTGGCAATCAGAAATTGGTTGAAAACCCTTTGTTAAAAACGGTAAGAGAACGACAACTTATTCATTTTGTATTTGAAATGATAAGTGAAATTATTGAAACAACGCTCACTTTCAAAAGTATAAAATTGGCAAATGGAAAAGATACGCAAAATATTATTTGGATAGAAGATGATACCCACAAAAAAATGATTCCTTTACATTTAATTAGTCAAGGTTTTAACAGTATTTTTGGCTGGGTAGGCTATTTTATGATGAGAATGGAAGAGGCAAGTCATACGTTAGACACATCACAACTATTTGATAATGAGGAGAATACTGTTTTTTCTCATTGGAAAAACACTGACCACGCCATTTGCCTCATAGACGAGATAGACACCTATCTTCACCCAAAATGGCAGCGCAAAGTCTTGAAAGTCTTGGTCGAAAAATTCCCAAATACGCAGTTTGTGGTAACGACACATTCGCCGTTGGTGTTGGCTACTTCGGATAATGACAAAACGATTGCTTATCGGATAAAACAAGATAGTGCTGAACGCATTTCTTATTTCTATGGCACTCGTATTCAAGACCTTATGTATGAAGAATATGGCATAAAGGAAAGACCTGCACAAGAAATGCAAGATAAAATTAATACACTATTTGACGCACTTTATGCAGAAGACGCTCAAAAAGAAACTTACGAGCCTCTTTATCAAGAACTGTTAGCAGCATTAGGAGAAGACGATTTGGCTATGTTAGATGCGAAATACTTAATACAAGAAAAGGAGGGAATATGATACGAATCCATAAATTGCCTGAACCGCCTGGATTAAAAAAATATAAATCAGAAAAAGGGCTTAATCGTAGTTATGAAGATGGGAGTGACTGTTTCACTCACTATAAAATCTGCGAATCTGGGCAGACAGAATATTGTTATACAAGCCCAAATCCTAACAATGAAAGTGCTTTTGACGAATTGCGCAGGCAATTGCTCAAAGAGCAGAAATATGTATGTTGTTATTGTGGCAGTGAAATTCCTGCTGTTTTTAATAAAAATGGCAAAGAACAAATGAAAACGGAGCATTTTGAACCTAAAAAGGGAAAAAATGCACGTCCCGATTTGCAACTGACTTACAGCAATTTGTTAGCGGTTTGTATGGGTAATTCTCATTCAGAAGGCGAAAAGCATTGCGATTCTCGCAAAGGAGATGCACCTTTAACATATCTCAAAAACCCTGCTCATGCTCATTTTGTACCTCTATTTGAATATAGAATTCTTCCTGCACAAAAGAAAGTGACCCTTCATGCAAAAAAAGGGCTTACAAATGCGCAAGAAATTCAAATAGAAATAGATACTGTATTGAATTTGAACGAGCAATCTTTGGCACAAAGGAGATATATGTATTGGGACATAAAAGTGAATCGCCCCTTAAAAGACAAATGGACGAAGGCAAAAGTTGAAGCCTTGATAAGTGAATTGGGAGCGACTTCTCATGCTAAACACATTCCTTTTTTAGAGGTAATTGTATGGTATTTGAAAGAAAAGCATACAAAATTGTGAAAACTCGGCTAAGGACTAAGGTAACGAATAGTGAATAGGTTCCCAATTTTATCATAATTTTTGAAAAAGGTATTTGCCCCCCTGCCCCCCTAAAGGCTAATCTTGCAACAGAAATTTACGACAGGTAGTTATTTTAATTTACAATTAATACGAATATCTGATATTTTTTTAATTTTCTTTTA
>JAYUZN010000697.1:0-2227 GCA_043751755.1 Bacteroidota bacterium
CCTCTTATAAATATTTCGCTCCTACGGAGCTAAAAGAGCGCGGATTTCGGATATTTCTATAAATATTTCGCTCCTACGGAGCTACCCATTCTGCAATGATAATCTATTCTGGAAAGATTTCCGTAGTTCTTAGTGAATAAGTTAAAAATCCTAAACAATGTAATACATGTCATTTCTTCAAGAAATGACATGTATAGCAGAAAATCTATTCCGTTTAAAGTATAATTTCCTTTTCATCTGCGAAATCTGCTTTCATCTGCGCCTATCTGCGTGAAACCTGAAATCATATCAACATTCCTGCAATAGTCGCAGAAAGATACGAAGCCAAAGTGCCACAAAGTAACGCCTTCAAGCCTAACTCTGCCAAATCCTTGCCTCTTTCAGGCGCAAGTTTGCTAATTCCGCCAATTTGCATACCTACAGAAGCCAAATTTGCAAAGCCACACAACGCAAAACTCGCAATCGCAGCCCCTTTTGCAGAAAGTGTAGCCTTGAGGGGAATAAAATGAGAATAAGCCATAAATTCATTTATCGTAATTTTTTCTCCCATGAGTGCGGCTACCTGTTGTGTTTCGTTTGCAGGAACGCCCATTAACCAAGCTATCGGCGAAAAAAGATAGCCTAAAATACTTGTAAGACTCAAATCGGGATAAATCAAGCCTAACAAGAAATTAATGGTTGCAATCAAAGCAATAAACCCCACTAACATGGCGATTACATTGATAGAAATTTGCATTCCGTCAGATGCACCATGAGAAATAGCATCTATCAAGTTGTTATAGGGTTTTTTTACCTCCAAAGTTACTACGCCTTTTGTCTGCGAAACCTCTGTTTCGGGGTAAACAATTTTGGAAATAACCAAAGCACCCGGCGCAGCCATCAAACTTGCAGCAAGCAAATATTCCGCAGCCACGCCCATATTCACATACACAATGAGAATTCCGCCAGAAATACAAGCCATACTGCCCGCCATCGAAGCCAACAATTCGCTGCGTGTCATACCTGCCAAATAGGGGCGAATCATCACTTGCGCCTCTACCTGCCCGACAAAAGCACTCGCCACATTCGACAAAGTTTCCGCGCCACTTGTTTGCATAACATAGTACATTCCCTTTGAAATGACGGCTACAATGCGTTGCATAATCCCTAATTGATAAAAAATAGCGACTAAGACACAGACCAAAATAATGGTAGCAGGAATATTAAAAGCAAAAATGAAGCCTCTATTTTCGCCCAAAATTTTGCCAAGTTCTCCAGGGTCTGCCAGATTTCCCAGAACAAATTTAGCTCCTTCCCTGCCAAAGCCTTCTATTTTTTCCATACCTTTGCCAATAGCTTGAAAAAGGCGGGTAATAAAAGGCACTTTTAGCACCAATATGCCAATTACTAATTGCAACAGCAAGCCTGAACCCACCAAACGCAGGTTTATTTTTTTGCGATTATTGGAAAAAAGGAAGGCAATGCCCAACAAAACTGCCATGCCCAATATCCCACGAAGAAGGCTAATAAGTAAATCCATTTCAGATAGTTATTTGTAATAAGGGTTCAAAAGTAATATATTTTTGGGAAAATCTCATTTTTTATGATATTTGTTTTAATTTTGGCTCGCAGATTTTCGCAGAAGGAGACGCAGATTTTCGCAGATAGGGTTTATTTGCGAAAATCTGCGGTTGAATCTGTGAAAATCTGCGTGAACTAAAACACAATACATGTTACTACTCAACAACTATGCAGAAGGGAAATTTGTCCCTGCTTCGCCTGATGGCGAGGCTTTATTCAATGCCATTACAGGCGAACAAGTCGCTGTCGCAAGCAGCAAAGGCTTGGATTTTGACGCTATGATGAAGTATGCGCGCAAAACAGGCGGCAAAGTACTTCGCAAAATGACTTTCCATGAGCGCGGGCGTATGTTAAAGGCACTTGCTTTCTATTTAATGGAAAGAAAAGAGATATTTTATGCCATTTCCGCATGGTCAGGGGCTACAAGAGCCGATTCTTGGGTGGATATTGAAGGCGGAATCGGCAATTTGTTTGCTTACTCCAGCCTTCGCCGCCAATTTCCTGACCAACCTTACTATGTAGATGGCGAAATGGCAAAACTCTCCAAAGACGGAACCTTCAATGGACACCACATTATGATGCCAAAAGAAGGCGTTGCCATTCACATCAACGCTTTTAATTTCCCTGTGTGGGGTATGCTAGAAAAAATAGCCGTAAACCTCTTGGC
>JAYUZN010000698.1:0-12670 GCA_043751755.1 Bacteroidota bacterium
CGCACCTTTCAAAGGTGCGCCACCCTGCAAACCGACCCTTTCGTAGGAATATCTTTGCAAAGTAAATAAAAAGTCGTCAATTTAGCAAACTAAATCAAGCTAAGACTTGCTTAAAGCACCTATCTTAGCCAACTTTGAGGCAAAATCTGCTGCTATCTGCATTTATCTGCATAAAATACGTATTTTTGCCCCAAATACCAAACAAATGCCGTCATTTGACCAAATCAGACAAGATATAGACCAATATTTTCAAGAATCACTTGATATTCAGCAGAGTCCTCAACGATTATATGCCCCTATTCAGTATATTTTAGCCCTCAAAGGCAAGCGTGTTCGCGCCCTTCTTACGCAACTTGCTTATCAGGCGGTTTCGGGCGAAAAGCCTCAAAATGCGTTGAAATTAGGGGCTGCGTTGGAAATGTTCCATAATTTTACGCTGGTGCATGACGACATAATGGACAATGCGCCTGTGCGTAGAGGAAAGGCGACTGTGCATGAAAAATGGGACGCAAATGTGGCAATTTTGTCGGGAGATACCATGTTTGCGCTGGCGATGCAATGGGTGGTAGAAAGTTTTCCGCAATATGCGGGGCAGTTAGCGGTGGCTTTTACGAAGGCGGCGATTGCGGTGTGTGAGGGGCAAATGGAGGATATGGATTTTGCCTTAACTCAAAAGGTTTCTATTCCACAATATATCGAGATGATTCGCAAAAAAACGGCGGTCTTGATGGGGGCATCTTTGCAAATAGGGGCATTAGCAGGCGGCGCAGATGCGGTTTTGAGCCAAAAAATCTACCGTTTTGGCGAGCTTGCAGGCATTGCTTTTCAGTTGCAAGATGATTTGATGGACGCTTATCCGCCGACTCATTTTGGCAAGCAAATAGGGGGCGATATTATCGAAAATAAAAAGACTTTTTTGCTTTTGACTGCCTTAGAAACGGCTAATGAAGGGCAGTTAAACTTGCTACATGACTTGCTTCACCTTGAAACAAATCCTGCGCAAAAAGTAGCAAAAGTGCTGGAAATCTATGAGGCTTTGCAGATTCGGACACAAACAGAAAAGGCGATTGAAGGCTATTTTGGGCAGGCAAGGCAGGTAGGAAAGGAGCTGATGGCAGAAATTCCGCAGCAGCGTTTTGAGGTAATTGCGGAGTATTTGGAGGAGATCGCTGGGAGGAAAGTATGATACTTAAGTTCACGCAGATTCACGCAGATTTTCGCAGATGATAGCAGATTTCGCAGATAAAGCTTTATTTACATCTGCGAAATCTGCGCGAAATAACTATAGACAATGACACATTTACAATCTTTTTTTGAGCCAATTGCTATCACTATACCGCCACATTCTACCGAATTGTTTGGCGCAATCATAGATGCTTATATTTCCACTTTTCCCAATTTGGAACTTGCAGAAATCGTTATAATGGGTTGCCCCTGCGAAAGGGAAGCCACAAAAGGCACTGCGGAATCGCCAAATGAGATTCGCAAGGAACTTTATAACTTGTCTAATCCCTACGCTCATGCCAAAATAGCAGACTTAGGCAACCTCAAAATCAAAGGACAGCCTCAAGAGTGGGGGGAAATGATTGGATATGTGGTAGAAAAGCTGTTGAGTTTGGAAAAAATCGTCATTTTGTTGGGAGGAACAAAAGAAATCGCCTACGGACAGACCCTTGCCTATCGATATACAGGCATAGATTCGGACGAATCTCATACAAACTATGCGTATATTTCGCCTTTCCTCGATTTAAGAGACCAAAAAGACGAGGTATCCTCTATTAATTACCGTATTTTTAATCAATACCCCCCCACAGTCAATGTTTTTACAGGCATAGGCTATCAGGGCTACAAAATCATTGGGGCGGAAATAGATTTGATGCGCAATTTGAGTTTTCCCTGCTTGAGATATGGTGCTTTGCAAGGGCAAATACAGATAACAGAGCCTTATTTGCGAGAGGCAAATGCGGTTTGTTTGGATATTTCGGCGGTAAGACACAGCGATTCGCCCGGAGCAAACTATCCCTTACCTGCCGGCTTTTCGGTGATGGAAATTTGCCAATTAGCGAGATATGCCGGCAATTCGTCCGAAATTTCTACCTTTTCCATTGTAGAATACAACAGTAGCCGAGATATTCACCATCAAACGGCAACGATTGCTGCCATGATATTGTGGTATTTTGTGGAAGGTATTTATCATCGCCGCCCTGAGCATCCTACTTTGCAGCCCGAACAATTCAAAAAATATAGGGTAAAAGTGAATGCTGCGATTTCCGAAATTGCCTTTTTTCAAAGCGAACTTTCCGGACTTTGGTGGATGGAAGTCTGCAATTCGCCCCGTACAGCGATTGTGCCTTGTTCAGAATTGGAATATCAAAGTGTAGTCGCAGATGAGATTCCCGATAAATGGTGGCAGGTTTTTAATCGTTTGTCTTAACAGATATGATACTTATATGCAATAGTACAGCACCAAAACTCGGCGAAGGAGGCTGCTGTGGCGAAAAAAATACAGAAGCTTTATATGCGGCTGTAGGGATTCAATTGGCAAAAATGGCTGGATTTGAGCAGGAAGAAGTGCGTATGTCTGCCTGTATGCGGAATTGTAGGCAGGGAATTTCTGTGCGGATTCTGCCGCAAAATCAAGTATATGGCAATGTTATTCCCGATGATATTCCCGAATTATTAACTCAAGTTTTGGCACAAAAAAAGGCTTTAACTCGTTTGCTTGTTGTGCAAGAAAATCGGTTTTTGGGATTTTGAAATAAAACAGGGCTTACGCAAAGCCGTCTTATGGTAGCCCTTCTATTTATTCTTTTTGAGTTCCTTAGAATATTTGCCCCCACAAACCCATAAAACCTACTTGCTTATGTAGTTTTATCCTTTTGCATATTACAAATAACGTAACGATACAATTATTATCATACCTTTGTTTGGATAAATAGCCTTATAAGGTGCTTATTTACAAGGTTTTCTCTTCCTCTTGTGTTACGAATACTTCATTATTTTATTTGTAAAAGTATCGTTTTGTAATAGCTCATGAATATACGAATTACTACCATCAACTATCTTCTTTTTTATTTTCTGTTTATTTTCTCTGCTTCTGCACAAAATTTCTTAGGATTTCAGGGTTCTAACTATGCTGGAGTATATGGAATTGCCAATCAACCGGCTTCGATAGCAGATAGCAAACTCATATTTGACATAGGACTCGGCGGGCTGAGTACAACTCTGTGGAACAATTATATGGGGATAAGCGGCAGAAATTTGCTCACAAAGGGCTTTAATAACCCCTTGCAAGGCGGCAATTGGCGAGATGATTATTTTACGAGAACGAATAAATATCCTAAAAAATATTATGGATATTTGAATACAGATATTCATTTTCCCCTGTCTTTTATGGCAACTCTCACGCCCAAAATCGGCGTAGGATTTACCTATAGAAACCGTAGTATCGCTAATGTGGATAATGCAGATGGCTTTTTGCTGTATTCTTTGTATTTGAAAAATCAATATCCGGGATTTCAAAACCGACCTATTGATGCAGATAACATGCGGGTTTCCTACATGAATTACAATGAATATGCCTTTAGTTATGCACAGGTTTTGTATAAAAAAGAGCAGCATTTTGTCAAAGCAGGGTTCACTTTCAAACTGATGCAAGGCTTTTCTGCGGGCTATCTTTTTGCCGATGACCTCAAAATGACGTTTACCTCTGATACAACGATGGACGTGAGTCAAATGAATGTGCGCATGGCTTCTGCGCAGCCTATTGCTACGTCGAATGTGCATTTTCTCCCAAATAAGCACTTAGATTCGCTTTTTTCCAACCCTTTTCCTACAGGTTTTGGCGCAGATTGGGGCTTAGTGTATGAATATCGCCCCGATTATGACAAGTTTTATTATGAAGCAGAAGGAAAAAGGTATTATAAACGCTACTTAAATCAATACAAATTTCGTGCAGGTATTGCGCTCACAGAGGTAGGTTACGTGGATTTTAAAGGGGCGACTACGCAAAAAGTAAGCGGCACAGACGTTAAAAACTTGCCCGCCGATTTTGACCGCCCCACAAATGCAAATGGATTAAATACTTTTTTTAACAATAATTTCCAATCTTCAGACCTGCATAAAGACACCACTTTGCGCATGTTTTTGCCCACAGCAATCAGTGCGCAATTCGATTATCAACTTAGCCCCAAATTCTATGTAGCCGCCCAAGCTTATTTTGCCCTCAAACGCCAAAATGTTGCCAATAGTGTGCATGGCATTTCCAATATTAGCGTCATTCCACGCTACGAAAATCGGCATTTTGGCATCGCAATTCCCCTTTCTTTGGACAATAATTTCTCGCCTCAAGTAGGCTTTTCCTTTCGAGGACCTACCTTTCCTGTCCTGCCAATTCATTTTATGGTCGGCTCAAACAATCTCACAGGGGCTTTTTTCAAGAAAAGTGAAAAAGGTTTTGATATACATTTCGCGCTGCATATTCCTTTTGCGTATCGCCTGCGAGACAAGGATTTTGATGGCATTTATAATAAAAAAGATGCCTGTCCTGAAACGCCGGGTATTCGCAAATTTAACGGCTGCATAGATACAGATGGCGACGAAGTGCCAGATAATTTAGACGAATGTGTGGATAAGCCCGGCAAAATTTCATTAAAAGGCTGTCCCGATATGGATAATGACAATATTCCTGATTTTTCGGATAGATGTCCCGAAGAAAAAGGCAGTGTTAAAAACATGGGCTGCCCCGATTTTGACAAAGATGGCATTGTGGATATTGACGACAAATGCCCCGAAGACAAGGGTTTGAAGGAGTATCAAGGCTGCCCCGATGCAGACAAAGATGGGGTGATAGACCGTTTAGACGAGTGTCCGAATGTGCCAGGACGGATTGCCACAAAAGGCTGCCCCGATTCGGATAGAGATGGCATTTATGATGCAAAAGACAAATGCCCCAAAAAAGCGGGTCCCGAATATACGCAGGGCTGCCCCGATACAGACGGCGACCGAGTGCCTGATGAGGACGATAGATGCCCGAATGAGTTTGGGGAAATAGCGGCAAAAGGCTGCCCCGATTCGGACGGAGATGGCATCACAAATAAGGAGGATAAATGTCCCTTAGAGGCAGGTGTTTTGGCAAATAAAGGCTGCCCAGAAGTAGCCCCTGTAGCCCCAATTTCCCCCTCCGAAAATACAGGCGAAACTCCTGCAAATGATAGCCTTATTGCCAATTCTTTTGACCAAATCACCGTAGATACAGACCGAGATGGCGTAAAAGACGAGGACGACCCTTGTCCAGAAGTGTTTGGGACAAAGGCAAACAAGGGCTGTCCAGGGCTAATTACCACCGAAACGATTCCTGAAGAGTACCTCAATGCGCCGATAACGCCTGCAAATGAGGAGTTTATCAGATATGCTTTTGATGCCATTGAGTTTGAAACGGGCAAAAGTAGCTTGACGGAAGCCTGTCTGCCTTTGATGGAGGATTTAACCTACTATTTGCAACTCAATCCGCATTTGCGCCTTCGGATAAAGGGTTTTACGGATAATCAAGGCTCCGAAGAATCGAATATTTTGTTGGGACAGCAGCGTGCGCAAATGGTGCAGCAATATTTGGTCAAAAATGGCATTTCTAAGAGTCGCTTGGAGTCGCTTACTTTGGGAGAATTGCACCCGAAAGCCGATAATCATACGGCGGAAGGAAGGCAGCGAAATCGGCGAGTAGAGGCGGAGATTTTGAAGGAATAGAAACCCTTAGAGGGGAACGCATTTTCTAAAAGATAAATCCTTAAGGGTGGCGCACTTTCGAAAAGTGCGCCACCCTTACAGGATTTGGATATTATTGCCGCTAAGACCATTTTTTTGGCATTTTTGCGGGTTAGGGCTGTTAATTCGTGAAAATTCGTGCAATTCGTGGCTAAAAAACAATTTTTGCGTAAATCCTAATTTTATTGCCGCTAAGACCGTTTTTTTGCCAGATGACCCTTTTTTATTTTGAATATTCATTTCATTCCCCTAATTTTAAAGCCTGAATATACTTAGGGATGATTAGTAAATAAGTTCCCAATTTTATTGCAATTTTTGTAAAAGGCATTTGCCCCCCCGCCCCCCGAAAGGCTTTACCCCCCTTTAGGGGGGCAGGGGGGCAAATGACAAACTGTTAAGTTATTTAATTTTCGTTCCTTACACGTCATTATATATGAAAAAAATAGCCTTTTTATGTGTTTTTATCGGGTTTGCGCTACTTGAACTTTGTGGGCAAACCATAACCATTGTCAGCGACCCTACTTGGTTGGGAGAAACGCCACCAAAAATAGGCTGGAATTTGCAGGGCTATAATGCCTCTGCTTGGCCCCTTGTAGATTGCCCAAATGTAGCAAATTCGATTCCTGTCGTAGTCGGAAGTCAAAGCATGTGGAAGGCTACGGGCGTAGTGCCTGTGCAGGATACTGCCTTGATGATTAAGACTTTCAGTGTGCCTGTGGGCGATTCTTATACAGGCACTATCAGCATCAATTCCGATAATGAGTATATTTTGTATTTTAATGGGCTGTCTTTGGGCGGAAATAATAACTGGTTTGCGGGTCCTTTTATCTATCAAATAGACCCCTTGCTCAATGGCTGCGTGGACAATGTCATAGGGATTCAGTCCATCAATTGGAGTGGACCGTATGGGACTTCTTTGGTGGCGAATCTCACCGTTGTCAATCCGCTTTATACGCCTGTGGCTACGGCAGCGCAAAATATTCAATGTACAAGTTTTGAAGCGACTTGGGACAGCGTGCCTACAGCTACTAATTATTTGCTTGATGTTTCTACAGACCCCAATTTTGCGACTTTTTTGCCGAGTTATCAGAATTTTAATGTGGGAAATGTGCTGAATCATACCCTTTCAGGTTTGGCTGCAGGCATTGTTTATTATTATCGTCTTCGGGCAGAAAGACCGCCGCTTGTGAGTTGTTATAGTAATGTAATAACGGTAAATCCGATTATTTACAGCCTTTCGTTAAATGCTAATATTTGTCAGGGGCAGACCTATCAACTGCCTGATGGCTTGATAACGAATGTGAGTGGTACGTATATAGATACGCTGCCGAGTATGGGCGGCTGCGATAGCATTATCACAACGGTTTTGTTGAGTGCGGTGAGTTTGTTGCAGGCGGACGGAGATACGGCGATTTGTTTGGGGGGAAATGCGCAACTCAATGTAACGGGGGGTGGGACTTATACTTGGTCGCCCGCTTTGACTTTGAGCAATCCTAATATTGCAAATCCGATAGCTACGCCTACGCAAACGACTACTTATACGGTTACTACAGATATAACATTGGGAAATATGATAGCAAATGGCGATTTTGAACAGGGAAATATAGGCTTTACGAGCAATTATAGCTACAATACAAATGTTTATACAGAAGGGACTTATGCCATTTCGTCCAATCCGCAAATCAATCACCCTGCTTTTTTTGCTTGTACAGACCATACAACAGGTGCGGGAAATATGATGGTCATAAATGGGGCTGGCACGCCAAATAGCCTCATTTGGCAGCAAAATATAAGTGTTTATCCCAATACAAACTACAATTTTTCGGCGTGGGTAGAAAATGTTGTCAATGACCCGAACCTCGCTTTGTTGCAATTTTCGATAAATGGAGTCTTGTTAGGGCCCGTTTTTCAAACCCCTGTCGCGCCTTGTGTATGGGCGCAATTTTCTACTTTGTGGAATTCAGGGGCAAATAACAATGCTTTGATTGCCATTATCAACCAAAATACGCAACTTGGCGGCAATGATTTTGCGATAGATGACATCTCTTTTTCGCCAATATGCAGCACTACAGATACGGTTCAAGTGGTGGTAAATCCTACTTATAACATTGCGAATCCTGTTTCTATTTGTCAAGGAGGAAACTATATTTTACCCGATAACACAAGTACAGGAGTCGCAGGAGTTTACCCTATTTTGTTGCAAAGCATAAATGGTTGCGATAGTTTGATAACGACTACTTTAACGGTAAATCCGACCTACACAAGTACCTTAAACCCTGTTATTTGCCAAAATCAAAGCTATACTTTTCCCAATGGAAGCGCAGATGACTCGGCAGGAACCTTTATTTTTCACTTTTCTACCATCAATGGCTGTGATAGCATGATTACGGTCAATTTAACGGTGAATTTGACGTATTTGGTCTATGTAAATGTGGATATTTGTCAGGGACAAACCCATACTTTGCCTGATGGAAATGTGGTCAATTCGGCTGGAGTATATTCGGTTTTGCTGAACAGCATAAATGCTTGTGATAGCACCATACTTACTACGATTGAGGTAAATCCTGTTTTTCCTACGGACAAATACATAACGTTGTGCCAAGGGCAAACTTATACTTTAGAAAATGGCGTAACTATCGCTACAACAGGCATTTATCCTGTTTTTTACAATACCATAAATGGCTGTGATAGTACAATAACAACGCATCTTACCGTTAATCCTGCGCCTACAATTACCCAAAATCCTGTTATCTGTGAAGGGCAAAGTGTGCAGGTTGGGACGCATATTTACAAAATAAGTGGAACCTATATAGATACTTTTAGCACCGTTTTGAGCTGTGATAGTTTTGTGATAACGAATTTAACGGTAAATCCCCGTAGCTATTTTTCGCAAACTGTTTCTATCTGTGAAGGGCAAAATTATGGCTTAAATGGGCATGTTTATACACAAGCAGGCAACTATCAAGATACGCTTTCCAATGTAAATGGCTGCGATAGTGTCATTACTACTATGTTAAAAGTGATTTCTTATCCTGTGGCAAACTTGGGACCCGACATAGGAATATGTATTGGACAAAGTCATTGGTTTTCTGTGCCAAACAATGCTGATGCGTATTTGTGGCAGGATAGCAGCACAAGTTCCCGTTTTAAGGCAGATACGATTGGGTTGTATTGGGTAGAAATGACCAATGAAGGCTTATGTTCAGATAGGGATTCTGTAGAAATAAATATCATTTATAGCAGTCCATCAGGGTTTATGCCAGCCAATATGGAAATTTGTCCTGAAGCAAGCATTGTCATTGCAGCAGAAGGCACTTTTTCTTCCTATCTGTGGAATACTCAAGACACAACACCTTATCTCACAATAACAGAGGCGGGCAGATATTGGCTGCGCGTAACAAATGAGTTTGGCTGTTCGGGCAAAGAAGGCATAGAAATCACGCCTTGCCCTCATGCCTTGTATATCCCCAATGCCTTTACGCCAAATGGAGATGTTATAAATGGCTATTTTGAGGTTTTTGGGTTGGAAGTGCGGAGTTTAGATATGCTGATTTTTGATAGATGGGGAAATGAGGTGTACCATATTTTGGGCTTGCAGGACAAATGGGACGGAAAAGTGAATGGAAAAGATGCGCCAGAAGGGGTATATGCCTATCGTTTACGGGCAACTTTTACGAATGGAGACGCGCTGAATAAAGCAGGAACAATAACGCTTATTCGGTAGTATTTCACGCAGATTTTCGCAGATTTAACCGCAGATTTTCGCAGATTTTTCTTAATCTGCGTGAAATCTGCGTCCCCTTCTGCGAAAATCTGCGTGAAACAACAGCCCGTCTAAAGATGTTGATTATATTTTATACCCTTTATTCGCAATGAAAGTACCAATATTATCTACAAACTCCATTAAGTAATCATGTACAATCTCTTTCATTTGGTACAATTCCGAAAATCCTACCTGACCTGCTCCTGAAAAAGCCTCATTTCCATGCGCCAATTTATTCCGTTTTTCTTTGATTTTTAAAAATGCATGACCTGCAATGTGTATTTTCTCTATATCTTCTTCATCTGGTAAAGTAACCCAATTATGAGTTGTGTTATGCCCATTCAAAATGTTATAAGTAAAAGGGTTTGTTAAATATTTTTCAAAAGGAATCCCTGCATTTGCACAAGGAATAGGAACAAAAGGGTTCCCATTGTTCAAAAAAAGGAAGATTTCGTGTTGAGGAGGAGTAAATCCATATTTTTCAGATAGCTCTTTTAACTTTCTTATATCCAAATTACCTGAAAGGTCAGTTATGGCTAAAGTATTGAAATAGGCTTCATAATGTTCCTTCATTGTGCCATCTTTCAAATAAAAAGGCAATATCTTGAAATGGGCTAAATCTGGCAGCAAATCTTCTATTCCTAATTTGAACTTCTTTTTTTCTTTATCATTTTTTGCAATCTCAAAACACTTAGCTTTATATTCGAGCCACAGCTTTTTATAGGTATCCGTTAAATCCGAAAAAGGCAAATTGTCTTGATTAAGCGAAACAAAAATTTCGTTAATAGCCGCAGAAACTGTCCCTTCTATCAAATTGTACAAAATAAGATAGGCATTTCCTTTTAAGGTTTGGAAAACAGGATTCACTTTTGGTAAAAAAGTATCATTGTTCCCTAGAACAGGAACTTCATTTGCAGAACGCAAAAAATCAAAATACGCATTGACTTCCGTTTTGTTTTGCTGGAAAACAGTTAAGAAATCACTATACATGTTGAGTTACTAATTTATTTTTCACAAAGTTAATTCGTTCTAATAATCTTGATTTTGAGCTGGTATTACTGCCCGAAACTTGCGTAATAAAATCCTCACTTTCTGTCCAAGAAGTGTCTATAGATTCGGCTTGTTGTAGGCTTGGTTTTTCTGCAAGTGCCAAATGAACGCCTACAGAAATGGCTTCAAAGCGCATACGAGGCGTTTTTTGAGAATTAGGCGTTTTTAGGAAACCATGTTTGAAATGCTTTTCCACAAATTGTAACATAGCTTCAAAACGGTTATGCAAGGCTTCTTTATCGAAATGTGTTACTTTATTTTTTGCGTATTCATCTAAAAAAGAATTGGCATTTCCATCATACTCTTCATATTTTTCGCTGTATGCAAAAAAGCGGAATATTAATTCTTCGGCTTCCCTCCTGCTTTTTATTTTGGGTCTAAAATACGTTAAATTACCGAATATAGGGTTTTTAGCACATTCATATACAAAATCCATGAAGTCACTTTTGTAAATGCCTTTGCGTTGCTCAATAGAAGTCAATTTTTCACTTCCTGTATTAATTCTTTCAAACATCATAAAACGTACCTCCGAATCACTTTCTTCAGAGATAAAAATCATTCTTAAGGTAGTATTATAAAAACGTCTTTTTCTAGTATCAGAAAAATCGCTATACTTTAATCCATTTAGCATGGTAAGCTCTGTCAAATTTTGTAGCTTAAACTCGCTATTCATAAAGGCTTGTAGGGTAGAAAGACGTTGTACCCCATCAACTATTTCTAAATTCCCCTCATCTTCCCCTTCTTTGTCATCAGCTCTCACATCTGCTATATATATATAGGGAATGGGCAAACCTAAGATAATAGATTCAATCAATTTTGACTGTCTATCTATATCCCAAATAAATTCGCGCTGATATTCAGGCACATAGATTTCTTTTCTATTGAATTTATCTACAAGATATTCTATTGTAAATTCTTTGATGTCGTAGCCGACTGTCTTTCTTTTTTCGCGGATTTGTTGTTCTACGGCTTCAAAATTGAGTAAAGCATTCATATTTGTAAGCAATGTTAGTTGTTTTAGTGTATTGATTCTGCAAAGATAATTTAAAATTCTCGAAAAAAGACTACTTTTGCCCGAAAAAAAATGATTTTATTTCCCAATGTGAATTGAAAATTGAAAGTTGAAAGTTGTTAGCAGGGTGGCGCACCTTTTAAAAGTGCGCCACCCGATTAAACGTAAATGGGTTTACGAAGTCTGCGCTACTTGTAGCTTAGGAACACGAAAAGAATAAAATAATAATTTACCACTAAGGCACGAAGGAAACTAAGGAAGAAAAAGTGTGGCTTAGATGTCTTCTTTTACCATATAGCTTCGTGTTTCTTCGTGCCTTAGTGGTGAGAAAAATGGGAAGTTATCTAATTTTTGTTCCTTAGGCTTTAGCCTGAGCATCTCAAGATTTGCCGTTTCTGTGAAACGCAAGCTAAAGCATGCGCCACACATACCGTAAATTTAACTGTTTTAGTTTATTTCTCACTCATATTTATTATTATGAAGCACATTTTACTTCTTTTTATTTTTTCTTGCGCTGGAAAAATAGCCTTTTCTCAAAACCTCTATTTTCCGCCCACGATTGGCAATACTTGGGATACGATAAGCCCAGCTTCTTTGGGTTGGTGTCAGGATAAATTAGATACTTTACTCAATTATTTGGGCGAAAAAAACACGAAGGCGTTTATTTTGCTCAAAAATGGCAAAATCGTTGCGGAAAAATATTACGGCACTTTTACGCAAGACAGCCTTTGGTATTGGGCTTCTGCTGCCAAAACGTTGACAGGTTTTACGGTCGGAATCGCACAGCAAGAAGGCTTGCTTTCCCTCAATGACCTCTCTTCGCAGTATTTGGGGACAGGTTGGACAAGTTGCTCGCTTCCAAAAGAAAACCTGATAACGGTTAAAAACCAACTCTCTATGACTTCGGGCTTAGATGACGGCGTGCCAGACAATCATTGTACGATAGATACTTGTTTGCAATATTTGGCAGATGCTGGCACGAGATGGGCGTATCACAATGGTCCCTATACTCTGTTAGATGGCGTAATTACCGCAGCAACAGGGCAGGCATTAAATGCTTATATTACCCAAAAAATCAAAAC
>JAYUZN010000699.1:0-3588 GCA_043751755.1 Bacteroidota bacterium
AAATGATTACTGAAACATTTGCCATTTTTTTTGACAAGAGCATATAGCGCAAGTACAAGCGCCTTTAAATTCAAATGATTACGGAAACTAAAGGGAAAAGGGCAGTTCTTTGAATAATCAGTACAAGTGCCGCTAAATTCAACTGATTACGGAAAATACAATATTTCCTTCCATTTAGAAAATGGAAGCTACGGAAGGCAAGTGCCGTTAAAAGTAAATGATTACGGAAACATTGTTACCGTACCTCCGATTTTCCAAATCGGAGGCAGTACAAATACCTTTAAAAATTTTTTACCATTAAATTGTAGAAAGTAAATGAGCTATAATCAACATGTCTGCCATTATTTTTTACCTGTTTTCGTGTCCCGTAGGGACAAAATGTCGGTAGAAATACGCGTATTTCCCCCATTTTTTATTCGTTTTTTCGTGCAAGCACGAAAAAACATGCTGGGTATCGGGGCGTTTTTCTTAGGGCTACCGACATTTTGTCCCTAACGGGACAAAAGAACGAAAAATGGCAGACATATTGATATAATAATTTGATTATCAACATTTTATGCTAACATATCTTTGCAAAAGGTCTATATTTTTGCCCCCGTTTGTGTCCCCACAAACGGGGATTTTCTGTTATATGCGTATTGAACGTCTATTTGTCCTCCGTTTCTGACGGGGGCGTGGAAACTTAACAACTTATTTTTTACTCGTTCCCTATCAACAAAACCTCATGTGCAATCCTCTCTCCTTGCGCAGAAATGATAAGGAAATAACTCCCTGCATTGAGCTGTTTTTTGTCAAAAGAAAAGGTATTCTTACCCATTTCCCCCTTGCCTTCATACAAAGTTTCTACGCATTTTCCGGTATTGTCATAGCATTGAATCCGTATGTCTTGTTGTGTTGCTAAGTCAAAAGAAACGCTATAGGCAGCAGTATTCACAGGATTAGGGCTTATTTTGAGCGTATTTGAGGCAGTATAGGGCGGAAGGAAGCCCGTATTTGGGAGGTTTACATTAAAATCGAGCTTAAATAAAGCCAAATTACAGTTAGAACTGTTATTTGTAGTACTCCAAGCCCCTGGCGTTGTAGGGAAAGCACTCACATAGCCCCCACAATTCGCACAAACGACATGATACACCACGCCTGATGGCGAATATCTGCACGTCCCCCCATCTACATGCTCTTGCGTGGGGTTTCCGCCAAAAAAAGTAGCATATTCGAGGCTTATCATGTTGGGGCTTAATACCATCAAATATACATCATTGCCATCTGTAGAAGGTTGAACAGGATTCCCCGCTATTGTCATGCCGTAAGTAGTGGTGCAATTCGGATTGTACCCGCTCAATTGTCCGCCCCAGCCTGCGGCATAGACTCTGCCGAGATGATCGACCAAAAAAGCCGTAGGCGAGATATTAGGCAAAACGGAGGAGTCTGTACCAAAGGTGGTAGAAAGCAGCAAAGAAGACAAATTATTGTCTAACTTGCTTATAAATTGGTTGGCAGCGGGACTGTTATATACATTTCCTACAACGGGATAGTTGCCATTACTTTGCCCCAAAATATAAACAGATTGATTGTTTTCCACTTGAATAAAAAAACTTTGGTCATAAGCGGAAGTGCCTATATAAGTAGAAGCCAATAGATTATTGCCTGTGGAACTCAATTTACACACAAAGCCGTCTGAGATTCCGCCTTGATACGTGCTATGCAAAGCCGTTGCAGTTGTGGGGAAATCTGTGCTTGTGGTTCCGCCTGTTGTATAGACATTATAGGCATTATCAATATTGACGGCATAAGCTGCATCCTCTCCCGTTCCGCCTAAGTAGGTGGAAAATAGCAGGTTAGACAAAGTACTATCCATTTTGAAAATAACGCCATCAGAATTGCCGCCGCTATAGGTGCTTTGAAAGCCATTGACAATAGGAAAATTAGGGGACTTTGTGCAAGAAGCCACATAGACATTTCCCAAATCATCTACCAAAACTTCTCCCCGCGCGTCATCTCCATAATTATATTCTAACAGAGAGGGCGTTCCTGCATTCCCTTCTATAGTATCGCCATTTACGCCATCTTGCCCACTTCCACCCATAAAAGTGCTTGCCAAAAACGCTCCTGTAGGGCTAAATTTAGTGAGAAATAAGTCTATATTTCCGTTTTTTGTAGGAGAAAAAGCGGTAGCAGAAGTAGGAAAATTAGGGGAGGTAGTTCTGCCCAATACAAAAAGATTGCCCAACGAATCTGCGACCAAACTATGGGGTTGGTCTGCATGTATTCCGCCAAGATAGGTAGAATAAATGAGGCTCGTGCCAAGGGAATTGAATTTGGTAATCGTGGCATCAAAAGCACCACCTCTGTAAGAAGTCTGATACGCGCCCAAAACAGGGTAGCCCACAGAGCCAACTGCATATTGCAAAAAGGTAAAACCACTATAAATCACGCCGCCGCCATAGGCATTTCCCTCATTGTCGTAGGTCGAAGTAAAGCCCCAATTGTCCTGCACAGAGCCTGAAAAGGTAGAAAAAATGACAGTAGGGTCTATAATAAGCGGCTGCGAAATGTCTATTTTTGTTTCGTCAAGGTGAAAAGATAAGATGCCATTTTCCCAAAGGTATGCGCAAGGAATTTCCTTTTTTCTGCCCTCCACAACTTGATAACTATATGGTTTTAGCTCCTTTACTTCGCCTACATTCGTATGAAAAACAAGGTCTCCTTGAGTATTTAAGCTTATATTTTCCTGTTCAATGCCTTCAAAAGCCACTTGTATTTGCGCAATGCCCCCATTTTGCAAAGCGGCAGGAGACAACAAATAATCATATTTCAAGTTGCCTTCCAAAGAGCCATACACATGTACATCGATGCCTGTATAAAGGTTTTTGTAGGTGATAGCTGCGTAGGAATATACATGGTCTTTCCATTTTGTTGGGTCATTTCCCAAATAATAATTGTGATAGTCTGCATATTTTTCTTCAGAAATGATATGATGCTGCGGATTTGCCCCCAAAAAATGACTGCGATATACATGAGATTTCAGCATTTCGGGGCTGTTATCCCCCACCTCTTTTTCATGTTTATCTTGGGGCTTGTCATACAAAATAAAGGTAAACTGTTGGTTTTCAAACCAAACCATTCCTGCATTCGTCTGCAAGGAATATTGGATTCGCTCGTCCCATTGCCCTTTGTTTTCGGTGAAATGAGGGTTTTGGGCTTCTACACTTTGTATCAAAGAGCAGGCAAAAATGACAGAAAAAATAAGCTGTTTCATGTTGTTTTGCTTAGTGGTTATTCATGTCAAAAACGGATTTTTCGCAGAAATAATGGACAGAAATGGTCTTTCTTTTCTCATTTCACAAAATTAGCAAAAATAAGCTAAGAAAAAAGCGGAAATATTAGGTTGGATTACACAGTTTTTAGCTTGTAATTACGTGTTTTTTTACCATTATCAGGTGTAAAAATAGGATAAACAAAGGTAATCTTAATTACTTGATTTGAAGCAGTAGAAAAGCGGTGTTTGGGCAAAATAGCTGCCTGAATGGTAAACAGAGTGTAATGGTGGTAGCATTAGGCACAAAAAAGCCCGCAAGACTTTCGTCTTAC
>JAYUZN010000700.1:0-15926 GCA_043751755.1 Bacteroidota bacterium
CGCCATAGACAACAAAATCTATATGAATGCGCCTAATGGGGTTACTTATTTTCATGTGATAGCTACTCCCGATTCACAAGGATTGGCTTGCAATTTTCAGCAAAGAGGCTTGCAATTGCCTTCTAAAAATAGCGCATCACTTCCCAACTTCCCCAACTACGCCTTAGGCGCATGGGCAGGGAGCAGTTGCGACACGCTTACCTCTCTAAACCAGCCTATACAAGAGATACAAAACGTATATATGTACCCAAATCCTGTCGAAAACAGGCTACATATCGGCATGAGTCACTTGCAAGGCGAAATAGCTATAAGCATCACAAACCAAGTGGGGCAGGTGGTCTATACACAAAAAAGCCTTGCATCAAGTCAAGAAAAAACGATTTCTATGGTAGGGTTTCCGCAAGGCGTATATTTTGTACAGGTGTTGGCAGGGAATCAGTTTTTCACGCAAAAAATAATCAAAGAATGAAAACAACAACCTTAAAGTTTAAGCTTTTCAGCAAGTTTGAAGCCATAGCAGATTCTCTATACCAAGCCGAACTAAAATACTCGTCGAATCGCTATCTGTACATAGATACCTCTTTTCGTTTTTAAAGGATTGATAAAACAAATCTATGCAAGTTTTGGTGGCTCACTTTTAAAAAATGAGCCACCAAAACTAATACATGCAACAAAGCAAAACTTACTTCTTATACAAATTCCCAAACACCTTTGCGTCCTCCTTTACAGGATATTTTTTCTCCAAAGACTGCAACCATGTTTTTTCCAAATTGTCTTGATATTTGGTTATACACTCCGATTTCGCCTTTTCAAAAGGCTTGATGCCCGCAGGATATTTTTTCTCTACCAAATATATTTTGTAAAATTCATTGTCTTTTACAATCTCCGAACGGTCGCCGACATTCATGGTAAACACATTCGCAGCAGCCTCATTTTTGCCTTTTTCAAAGGTTTGCATGGTGCGGCGGATTTTGAGGGTAGAAGAAGCCGTTGCATTTATCGTAGAATCTACCTTTTTGGCAGAATTACCTTCTTGTAACAATCGTTCCACTTCTTTGATAATGGTTTCGTCTATCGTGCGAAACTCAACAGCATCGACCATTTCATTTGCTTGAAATTGTGCCTTATTTTTTTCATAAAAAGCCTTCAAACCTGTCGTATCTTCTACGGCTTTTTTCCAAACTTTTTGCTCCATTAAAGTAAATAACAAAATGCCATCACGATATTCGCGCAACAAAGCCTTGTAATCTGGATTTTTTTCGGGCAAACGCTCTTCTTCAAAAGCCAACAATTCTTGGTCAGCAAATTGAGAAATAGCCGCATCAGCAGCTTGTGGAACACTCATTTTGCCAAAACGAGGATGCACTTTTGTATAATAATTGACGAAGTCTTGAAGGCTGCGCGTCAAAGTTATTTTTCCTTTGGCATCAGTGAGGCGGAAAAGTTCTAATTTAAAATCAGCCGAATCTTTGTACTCTGTTTTTGCCCAAGAACCACCTGTAAAAGTTGGGCTTAAATTTTTCTTAAATTTTTCGACATTTGCCTTGTTCAACGCAAAATTGTTCTCTTTTTTCAATTTCACAATCAAAGATTGCTTAGAAATCTGTGAGCGCGTGTCTCTTTCGATACGGCGTTTGAGGTCATTTCGCGCCGATTCCATCGTGGTAGGCGTGGCAACTTCGGTTACTTTCAAGATATGCCAGCCAAATTGTGTGTGAAACGGCTCTGTATATTGCCCTTGTGCCAACTTCAATTTGCGCTCTTCTAAGGCTGGCAACAAACGAGTTGTACCTAAATCGCCGCCTTTTGAAGCCGTACTTGGGTCGTCCGAATATTGTTTTGCCAATTCGAGAAAGTCCGAACCGCCTTTCAATTTTTGGTAAATTTCGGCAATTTTAGCTTCCGCTTCTAGGCTATCTTTCGCGCTATAACGGTCGCCTACCCGAATGATAATATGTGAAGCTCTTTTTGTGCCTTCTACGCTAATTTTGTCGTTTACTTTCAAAATATGGTAGCCAAATTTGGTGCGCACAGGCATAGAAACTTGTCCTACAGGCGTGTTATAAACAGCTGATTCAAAGGGATATACCATATCAAAGACATTGAAATAGCCTAAATTCCCTTTATTGTCTTTGGCAGAAGGGTCTTGCGAGTATTTTTGCGCCATCTCTTCAAAGTTTTTCTTGAATTTTAGCACAGAATCTCTATAGCCCAGAATTTTGTTATATACCATTAAGGTATCTTCGGGAGAGGCATTTTCGTCAATCATCAGGAGCAAATGCGAGGCATTTACCGTATATTTGGAACGCTGAAAAGCCTCTTTAATCAACGTTTCTTCCACTTCTTTCGCACTCAAATAAGGCTGCGCCAACTGTTTTTTGTAGTTGTTGTACTCCGTCAAAAAGGACGGTGTTTTGTCCAATCCTGCTTCTTCTGCCTCAAATACCTTTCGTTTGAAATTGATGTACAAATTGAGGTATTCGCGAAATTGCGCAGGGGTGTGGGCTGCTGCTGCTGCATATCCGCCGTTGTTTTTTTGATACACCCGCTCAAATTCGGACTTTGTTACGTTTTCCTTGTCAAATTTAAGCAAAACAGGGTCTTTGGCAGCTTTTTTTTGCGCAAAAGACGGAGTAAGAACGAGTAATGAAATGGTCGCAAAGATGATAAACTGTTTTTTCATATTTGATATTGAATGATAGGCAGCCGCAAGAAGTACAGGCATACCTTTCAGAATAAATTGATTACATTTTTGAAAGCGCAAAAGTAAGGAAAAATGTGTTATGAAAAAAGTGGTTCTTCAAAAGTTATTACGGAACGCCCTCGTTTGTGTCCCCACAAACGAGGTTTTGAGCCGTTTGTGAGGACACAAACGGGGGCAAAGATTATTTCTCACGCGTACTTATTTCCATTTATCTTTGAGGATGAGACTACTATGAATCATTTCGCTTAGGGGGATATATTTGTTTTTTTCTTCTTCAAAGTTATCGCCTTTGTTGATTATCATCGAAGTAATATTTATAACATATTTTTTGTAAAATATAAGATATGATACATTATAAGCCTGCATTTCCCTAGAACCCCTAGTGAGCTTTCCCGCTGATTTTACAATGATTGTGGGTTGTCCTTCTAATTTAGATTCTTCGTAAGTGTAATTTTCGATATTCTCCAAACCGTTTTCTTTGATGAATTCAGTTACATATTCAGGCGTAAAAATGGCTGTAAAGTTCTTGTTTTCGGCTAAGAATGAATGCAGGGAATCACTATCAACCTGCTCATGCGCTAATATTTCCTGCGCCAAGTCTTTTACTAATATCATCGTGTAGCAGGAACCATCATAACTTTTTAGGGTGGTAAGTATATTAGGATGCTTTCCTTCTTGCGCAATCCAACTTTTGGGGTATTCAAGAGAGAGATTTAATCCTTTCGATTTAGGATGATTATCAGAATCAAATCTTGAAAGGTATCCGTCTGCGAACTCAGCAAAGGGGAGTGAGTTATAATTAGGATTGTGCCGTAAAAGAATGCTTACAAATTCGGTATATATTTCATGATTCCCTTTAATTCGCTCTTCTTTAAAATGGGTTAAGAACGCTTTCGCCTCATCATGGTTAGCCCCTATACTATTATACTCTGCAATAAGTTGCTTAAAGATTCGGCTTTTTAGTTCCTCTACCGTCAAATTATAGGTTGCAGATAGCTCGTTTTCTATTTTTTTTACCGCTTCTCCATGCTCAATATTGAAGTCCATTTCTGCCAGAGTCGCTCGGGTAGCTAAATCGGGAAATCGTTCAACTATTTTATCATTCGACATTTTTATACCATATGCATATCCAAGTGCTTTAGACATATCTACAAAATATTGCTTGTCTTTTTGTTGGCTTTTTGCATCACAGAAGTTGAGAAGTATCAAAAATATAAAAATAATTTGTTTCATATAAGTAAATAATTTGCTTGTAAAAATAAATCATGATAGTGAAAAAACAGTACCGCACAAAGGTAGCTATTTATCCTCAAAACGGGATAGATTTTCCGTAAAATTTCCCTGTAAACATGTCATTTCTTGAAGAAATGACATGTTTACAGGGAAATTTACCCCGTTCAAAGTATAGATAAGCCTGTCATTCCGTAGGAATCTTTTTCACAATGCTATAAAACCTTTGCGAAAAAGATGCTTACAGCATGACATAGAAGCTCTATTTTCAAGTCTTTGCCACTTATTTATAAAATTTATACATATTCTTAGCACTTTGACAAAGCTAAAAAAGCTATTCCGCAATAATAATACTTGTTTTTTTTACGCTATATGCAGAAAAATAGCCTAATGCCCCGCCTGAAATATTGCTATCAGGATTGCCTGGGGCGGAACTTGTCGAAGAACCAAAACCCACAAGCGAAGATAGGATATTAAAATACTTGTAAATAGGCTCATCTATTGCACGAAGTTCCACATTTACCGTATCTCCTATGCCAAAAGTCGCGCCTCTAAAGGTGTAATCTATTTTCTCGCCATTTCTAAACGTGTCATCATAGAGATAGTACGTTCCAGAGCTAAAAAAGGAGCTTAAGCCGCCACTTGGCAACTCGGCAAGGAGGCGATAATAGTTCTTTTCGGCAGGGTCTTTGAAACGGCAAGCAACCACGCGGACTGTGTCTATGCCACCGGGCGCACCCGGCGGGCGGGGCGGCTTTATCGACCAAACCGAGTCTATATTGACCACAGAAGCCATTTTGCTGGTGGCAGTATAAACTTGATTGTCATAATGCACTTCTAAAGTGTAGGTACGCCCTTCCACGCCTTTGAGGGTGGGGCTTAGGTAAAAACCTGCAAAAAACTCCTGCAAAGAGTCTATTTTGCCTGAATCGTCTTTGATAAACACCACTGCGCCCGTTACAAATTCGGGGGTATCGGGATTGAAATAATCAATGCTTTTGGTGATTTGTACCAAAGTGGGCGAAGTTATATCATCATTGATATTGGCTTCGATGACCAAAACAGGCTTGGCTTTGTTGAGGTCTATTTGTATCACTTCTTGACAAGAAATGAGCAGGAATACGGAAAATATAAATAATAAGTATTTCATTTGAGTAGTTGAAAGTTGAGAGTTGAAAGTTGAGAGTTAGGGCAAATGCATAATAACCCAATTCTTACTATCATTCATCTGCGAAATCTGCTTTTATCTGCGAAAATCTGCGCGAAATCAAAAAGAGAAATTATACGTCAAAGCTGGCACAATCCTAAACAAAGTCGTTTTGACCGCCTCTGTTTGCAAAGGATTGCCCTCTTTTGGCTGAAAAGTGATAGAATACGCATTTTTTCGTGCATATACGTTATAAATAGACAAATTTAAGCTGCTCTCATGCTTTTCGGTTTTCTTTATATTCCAATTTGCCCCCACATCCATGCGATGATATGCGGGCATACGATAGCCATTTCTTTCCGTATAATAAGAAACAATTTGCCCATCTATAATATAGCGTCCGCTTGGAAAAGTAACCGCATTGCCCGTATAATACACCCACGTAGCCGAGACATTGAACTTGGGCGAAATATCATACATTGCCACAATCGCCACATCATGCGTGCGGTCTTGTTTGGCAGCAAACCATTTTCCCTTGTCTATCTGCGCAAAACTCCTTTCTGTCCGCGCCAACGTATAGCTTATCCAGCCCGTAAGTTTGCCTGTCCGTTTTTTCACAAACAGCTCTAACCCATACGCCCTGCCTTTTCCATACAACAATTCCCCTTCTACTTGCTTGTTAAAATTGAGCTGCGCCCCTGTGCGATAGTCAATTTGATTGCGCAAATCTTTGTAGTAAATCTCTGCCGAAGCCTCGAATTTATTGTTGGCAAAATTGCGAAAATAGCCCAAGTCTATTTGGCTCGCAATCTGTGGTTTGATGTTCACACTTGCGGGAACCCACAAATCTGTAGGCTGCGTAGAAGTGGAATTTGACAATAAATGAAGGTATTGATAGGCACGATGCGCCCCAATTTTGATAGAACTTTTTTCATTAAGGGTATAATTTGCAGACAAACGTGGCTCTATGCCTCCGTAAGTTTTGGCAAGCTGTCCTTTGTTATACAAGGCAGAATCTGTAGCTATTCCATATTTATCATAGCTATAAGTATAAGCATCATTTCCCAACACATTGAACATGCTGGCACGCAAACCATAATTGATTTTGATTTGCTTGGAAATCGTCTGTTCATTGGCAAAATAAACGGCAGATTCCACCGCATATTGATTGTCTAACTCCGTTTTTGAGGTTCCTGCTTTCAACACTCCCGGTCTAAAGGTATGATAAATGAGATTCGCGCCAAATTTCATCGTGTTTTTTGGGTTTTTATAGTAGGTGAAATCCTGTTTCAAATTCCAATCTTTGATGCCCGAAACAATGTCTAAGCTAAACTCCCCAATTTTGACATTCACATTGTAATTGTAGTCGCTGTAAACGAGGGAAGTATTGGAAAAAAGTTTGTCGCTAAACAAGTGATTCCAGCGCAAAGTCCCCGTTTTGTTGCCCCAATCGAAGCCAAACCCTGCGATAGACGAGCCAAATTTGAACACATCACGCCCAAAATAGCCCGAAGCATAGAGTTTATTTCGGTCATTGAGACGATAATTGGCTTTTGCATTAAAATCATAGAAATACAACTGCGAGCTGCGCAAATTGCTATCAGGCGACAATTTCAAAAAAAGGTCTGCGTAGGTTCTTCTTCCAGAAACAATAAAAGAGCCTTTTTCCTTCACAATCGGACCCTCAATAGACAAACGAGAGGCAATCAGCCCTATGCCACCCGTTGCGCCAAAACGCTGATTATTCCCATCTTTCATGCGAATATCCACCACAGAGGAGGCGCGACCGCCATATTCCGCAGGGATTCCGCCCTTATAAATCGTCAAATCTTTGATAGCATCAGAGTTGAAGGTAGAAAAGAAGCCCAATAAATGTGAAGCATTGTAAACATTTGCCTCATCTAACAAAATCAAATTTTGGTCTGCACTTCCGCCCCGCACATAAAAACCCGAATTTCCCTCTCCTGCCCCTTTAATCCCTGGTAGCAGTTGAATGGTTTTCATAATGTCTTTTTCTCCAAACAAAATAGGCACATTTTTGATTTCTTTGATGTCAATGTGATTTACGCCAACTTGAGTATTTGTAATGTTATCATTTTCTTTTTTGTCGGTAATCACGACAGCTTGCGTGGTTGTAATCGTCTCTTGTAACTTGATATTGAGGCGAATATCTTTGTCCAATACCACTTCTGTAGTATCATCTTTGTAGCTTACAAAATTGCTTATAACATGGTAGGTTCCTTGCGGCACAGACAGGGAAAAAAATCCATAATCATTGGAATAAGCCCCAATATCTGGCATTTCGAGGAGGCTAATCGTTGCGGAGTTGAGCAGTTCGCCCGATTTTGCGGCTTTTATTTCGCCACTTATGGTAAAAGTTTGTTGTGCATAGCTTGTTCCACACAGCAAAAATGCGGGAAAAAAAGCAGAGAATTTCATGAATTGTCGAATCATAGATTGTTATTTTTGGCAGATAGTCGCAGAGAATATATGAAAGGATACTCAAATTATTCTATGGGAATTTGTCAAAAAAAAGGAGGGTTTATTACAAAAAGAGGTAATTATTTAACTTTAAATTTCCCTATAAACAGGTTATTTCTTGAAGAAATGACCTGTTTATAGGGAAATTTCGCCCGTTCAAATTTATCTCACCTTCTGCCAAGTTTTGGCGGACCGCCGCCTATCCGCGCGGGACCTCCTCCCGACTGCCTGTTTCGCATTTCCTCTAACAAATGCCGTTTAAAATCCTTATCAGATTTGTACAAAACCGCGACTTTGCGAATCGGAAGGACTTTTTTGAATTGTATATGGTATTTATCCAAAATATCCACTTCTTTGCGTCTTTGTGCCAAAAACTCATCAGCCACTTTTTCCACCTCCTTATCTGTCATGGTTTCCATGCCTTCTTTCATGGCTTTTCGCATAAGTTGCGACTCCTTCCGAATCGCTTCTAACTCTGCGTTGTATTGATTGTAAACGGGCCAAAACTTTTGTGCCTCATCAGCCGTAAGGCTTAAACGCTTGGTTAAGAACGCAATGCGTAAGGCTTCGACCCTTTCTTTGTTTTCGCCTATATCGTCTTGGGCTGTAAGCGAAAAACAGATTCCTAACAATAGCCCGAATGTTATTAATAGATGTTTCATAAATAGTTGAAAGTTATAAGTTGAGAATTAGCATAAATACATAATTCTAAGAACTACGGAAAGCTTTCCCGAATAGATTATCATTGTAGAATGCAGCCCCGTAGGGGCGAAATATTTATAGAAATATCCAAAATCCGCACTCTTTTAGCTCCGTAGGAGCGAAATATTTATAAGAGAGGGGGGAATAATCATTTTCTATAAATATGCCATCCCTACGGGATTAAACACAAACAACTGATTTTCAGTTATATATATACTTTTCCGTAGTTGTTAGCATAATTATCAATTTTTCCCCCACTTCAGCTCCCTCATCTGTTCCCTTTTTCGTACTTAGACGAAAAAAGAGAGGGATGGGGGATTGTTTTCTATAAATATTTCGCCCCTACAGGGCTATAAAAATCGTTTAGTTTTCAATTCTACCTTTCTTATTCCTTCATTCAAAGTTCCCCTTCTTTTTCCAAATACTGCAACAATTCTTCTTCGGAAATGTCATCTACTTGGGGCAAATCTGTTTGCGTAGCAGGCGTATAATTCACAGAAATAACTTGCGCTAATAACGCATCATCAATATCCTCTGCGTCAATCGCTTCTTGCAATTCCTGCGTAGAGATATGGGAAAAATTAGGCGCAAAGTTGGCATCATTTGTAGGAGTCGTTTTTTCTGGCATAAGCCACATTCCGCCCAAAATAAGTGCGATACTTGCGGCTATAGTTATGCCATAATTTCTGACCCGTTTTGCCCAAGAAGGCGCGAAAGTTAGCACTTCCCCTTTTTCTCCTTGCTGAATTTTGGCAGAAATGTGGGCAGGTAATGCCTCAAAATATCCGTCAGGAGCCTCAACAGAAGGTTTTTCTACAGAAAATAACAGGGGATATATCGCTTTTTCTGCTACATTTTCCTGTATTTTGGCAGCAAAAGTATCAAAATAGCCTTCTGGAACTTGCCATAAATTGTCTTTTGAAATCGAATCTAACATAGGCGTATCTAACTCCATTTCCTCCTCCTCTATTCGCCCTTTCAAGCGACTAAAAAAGGTATCAAAATACTTTTCTTCGACTGATTCGTTGATTTTTTCGGCAGCTATTTTTGCCAAAATACGGGGAAGTAATTCCTCAAAATAGTTTTTGGGAATGTCCCATTTTTCTTTGTCTTGCAAAGCATCTAAGTGTGGATATGTGTATGGATTGTTCATTTTTTTTGCTTGTTTTAGCACAGATAACACAGATTTTCACAGATTAAAAACAAGATACCTTTTTCCTTTAGGAACAAAAATTAAATAACTTGCTATTTTTCTCACCACTAAGGCACGAAGAAGCACGAAGCTATCTGGTAAAAGAAGACAACTAAGCCACAGTTTTTCTTTCTTAATTTCCTTCGTTTGGCAAGCTTACTTCGACAAGCTCAGTACAACGCACTACAAGTAGTGGTAAATTATGATTTTATTCTTTCCTTATTCCTTAACTCAAGCTCCATTCTCCATTTGTTAAAAACAATTCTATTTTCTTTGCAGCATGGTGGTAATTTGCTTTTAATCCGCCTTCTGAAGTTGCTAACACAGCAGATATTTCTTTAAAACTCATTTCATCAAAATAACGCATATTAAATACAAGTCGCTGTTTTTCAGGCAGTTTTGAAATCGCTTGCTTCAATTTTTCTTGAATTGTATCTCCATCAACTACACTTTGCCCGCTTGTGCTATGTTGTATGGCATTTTCTAATACTTCCATATCTTGATGCGCCCTTTTTTTCTGTTGATTGAGAAAAGTTATCGCCTCATTAGTCGCAATCCGATACAGCCATGTTTTGAGCGAAGAATCGCCGCGAAACTTGTCAATATTTCGCCAAACTGCCACAAATGTATTTTGCAAAATGTCGTCCGTATCCTCGTGCGACTGCACCATGCGCCGAATGTGATAGTATAACATACGCTGATACGCTTTCACTAAGGTTTCAAAAGCCGCATTGCGCGTTTCTTGCCCCTGTAATTGTATGAGAAGTGTTTTGTCGTCTGCCATTATATACGAAATTTGAGGTACTGACCTTTTTGAGCGGCAAAGGTTTAAAAAGATTAAGGTTTTTTTAAGGCTTTTTTTGCAGGAAAGGTTTTTTTGTGTGAAAAAAAATATTCAATATTGCAGAATAATTCAAAAATTAATATTATCTTTCTGAAATACTTTTCAATGAATAAACAAATGCTTTTCTTTCTTTCTTTGGGGCTTTTTTTGATCAGTTGTGAGAAAGAAATCGTGGAGGCAGAGGCGCAAGATGCGCAGCAACGCCTTGCTTTTGACCCCAATCAGGCAAATACACAATCTGCAACTTTTGCAGAAGGCTTTAATAGTCCTTCTAAAACGAGTTATTCGGCAAATAATGTATATTTTTCGAGTGGGATTTGGAACTTGAATGACGCAGTAACAGGAACTGCTGCGAACGATAGAAAATGGGGAACGCAATCTGTTCGGATTCGCAATAGCGGCAAGTTGAGCATGACATTTGATGTGTCAAATGTGGAATATATTACCTTTTCTCATGCAAAATATGGCACAGATGCAGCAAGTACTTGGGGACTTTGGGTTTCTCAAAATAGTGGGGCTACTTGGACGCAACTTGGGGCGACTTGGACGACAAATACGACCTATCTCAAACCCGAAAATGTAATGATTCACCTCACAGGAGCCGTTCGTTTTGAGATTCGTAAAATCAATTCTGTGGCAAGGCTAAATATTGATGATTTTACCATTTATAGCATAGAAACGCCGAGCAGAGACAATAATATGACTATGGGAAATCCGGATAATGCCACGACTTCAAGCGGAAATCCGAATCATTATTTGATGCAAAAAACGCAATATACAAGTTCTTACAACAATTCTCGAGGGATTCCCAATTGGGTAAGTTGGCATTTGAGCAGTGCTTGGAAAGGCGCAACTCCTCGTCAAAATAGCTGGGCTTCGGACAATAGCTTGCCTGTAGGTTTTCTGAAAATTACTACGGGCAATTACACAAATTCGGGCTATGATAGGGGGCATTTGTGTCCTTCTGATGATAGAGATGGCAGCATTGCCGACAATGATACCACTTTTTTGATGACGAATATTATGCCGCAAGCCCCTATTTGCAATCAGCAAACGTGGGAGCAGTTAGAGGCGTATTGCCGCACGTTGCTTACGCAAAATTATGAGTTGTATATTATAGCAGGAGGCTATGGAAATGGCGGACAAAACTCGTCTAATGTGTTCAATAACAGCATTTTGAGTGGGGCAATTGCAGTGCCTTCGCATGTTTGGAAAGTCATTGTAGCCATTCCTGTGGGAAGCAATGACCTCAATCGGGTCAATCCTGCTACGCGTGTGATAGCCGTAGATATGCCTAATACGCAGACGGTTAATGCGCAAACGTGGGGCTATTATCGCACAACGGTTGATGGGATAGAGGCGGCTTCGGGCTTTAATATTTTGTCTGCGCTTTCTTCGTCTTTGCAAACTTCTTTGGAGTCTGTGGTAGATACGGGTCCTACGATTTAGCGATTTTCTGTAAACATGTCATTTCTTGAAAAATGACATGTTTACAGAAAATTTATGCCGTTCCGTTTATGCGCTTGCTTTACTTCTTTTCTTTATCAGGTTTCGCCTCCTTTTTCGCCTTTTCTTTTTTCGGCTTTTCCCCTTTTTCCTTCTTTTCCGCCTCTTTTTTTCCTTCCTCTTCTACTATAGGTGGATTCAATTCCACCAAAAAGCCTTTTGATTGTGCGTTTATATACTCCCCTTTTGGCGTTTTCGTTTTCACTTTGTTGAGATACAAAATCGTTTGGTCAAACAAGCCATTTGCCTGTTCATAATTCGTTTTACTGGGACGTTCACGCCATTTTTCGAGGTTATATTTTCCCAATTCAAACGAAAGTTCAGCAGCTTCAAACGAATATACATTAGGCTTCTTTTTTGCCAAATCTTCTAAAATCCGATAGCCTTCATACCAATTACTTTCCGCTTTTCTGATGTGTTTTTGGCTATAATACATATTTCCCATGCTTTGCAGGGACTTATAACTGTAAAATAAGGCATCATCTGAGGCTGGGTCTTTGGCGTTTTCGCAGGTTTCCAACGCCACATTCAACATATTTTCGGCATTTTTGTAGTCCTGATTGGCACTATACACATTCCCCAAACTGATATAAGTCATCGGCAATTTGAAATAAGCCTCCTGCGATTTATCTATTTTAATCAAGTCTTTGCGAAGGGCAAGTGCCTTTTTGTAATAGTCAATCGAAGTATTAAATTCCTTGCGTGCTGCATGAAAGTAGCCCATATTTTCGTACAAAGCCATAAAACCCAAAGGATATTTGTCGGGATAGATTTTCGTCAAATATTCGCACAAATCCTCTGCTTCTTTGAGATGCTCTTGCGCACCTTCCAAGTCATTCAGATTGAGATAGGCGACTGCTAAATCATTGTGAAGGAGTTGTAAATCAGTGAGATACACGTCAGGCGTTCTTGCTAAGACTTTGTTGCAATAATACAACGCCTTCGTCAAGAAAGGAATGGCATTTCTATATTCTTTCAAGTCCGAAAATAAATTGGCGACATTTGTACACATCGTCATCAAATTAGGCTCAAAGATTTCGGGACGTTCTTCCGCCAATTCTTCTGTAATATTAATCGCTTCCTCATAATAACTTTGCGCTTTGGCATACTCTCGTTTGCTCACATACAAAGCTGCAAGGTTATTGATAGTTGCCGATTTTTCCGACAAAATTCTCAAGGTTTTATTTCCTGTATAACTTTGGTAAATTTCGTAGGCTTCTACATACAATTTTTCGGCTGTCGCTACCTCATTGTTATCTGAAAGCAAATTTGCATAATTGTTGAGCGTAGCTGCCACACTTGGACTGTATTTTTTGGGGTCTTTTTCTGCCAATTTTCGCCGAATTTCTAAAGCTTCGTCAAAATAGGCTTTTGCCCGTTTTGCGGCTTTTCTATCTCGACACACAATGCCCAAATTGTTGAGTGTTACCGCCAAATTTTCCTGTACTGCGGGCAAAATCCCCGTAGTAGAAGCGGCTGTACGGCGCAATGCGAGGGCTTCTACATGGCTGTTTTCTGCCTGCTCGTAATCCCGCGCGCCCCTATATGCGGAGCCTAAGCCTGTGGCAGCCATCGCGCGTATTTCCAACAAATCTGTAGCAGTGCGCGCGCGGCTAAATAACTCTATCGCTTGCTGATATTGATTTGCCTCTAAGAGAGAATCGCCCCGTTCTATCATGCGCAAAGCTATGCCCACTTTGGACTGTGCCAGCAATAAAAAGGGCATCAATAATAAGAAAAGTATCGTAAAACGTTGAAACATATTTAGTTATGAATTTCAAGAATAAGATGAATGAGAATTTAAGTGCAAATTTATACAATTCTCGTTATGTTTGTCGTAAATAAGGGGATTTTTATTTCTTGGGATAAAGAAAAAAGAGTTATTACACTTTTGCGTTATTGTATTGGCAGGTTTGATAATGAACAAAAATTAAATAACTTGCTATTTTTCTCACCACGAAGCACGAAGCGATATGGTAAAAGAAGACAACTAAGCCGTACTTTTTCTTTCTTAGGACTTAAGCATTTTGCCACGAATTACACGAATTTTCACTAATTAACGCCCAGAATTCGTGTTAATTCGTGCAATTCGTGGCTATAAAAACAGGTTTTGCGTAAGCTCTGTTTCTTAGTTTCCTTTCTGTTGAAGATAAAAAATAAAATAAATTACACAGGGGCGTGGGGTATGTTTTTTTTCTATAAATATCGCGTCCCTACGGGACTATAAAATCGTCAAGTTATTTAATTTTCATTCCTTACTTGGAATTTCCCTTAAAATAGCCTAATATTGTCTAAAACTTTCCACTTTTATTTTTATGAAACAATATTTTTCTGTTTTTCTCTGCTTATTTTGCCTTGATTCGCTCTTTTCGCAGGCACTTTTGCAGATAGAAGGCTCTGTAACAGCGGCAATTAGCCATCAGCCTATCGAAAATGTAAGGATTCGTTTGTTAGAAAGGCAGGTAGAAACTTGTGAAGGCATAAAAAGACTTTTGCCGTTATTTCATCGAGATTTTTCCATTATAACAGGAGAGACTTTTACAGATGCCAAGGGCAAATTTTCTTTTGTGTATGAAGGGAATTTGGTGGAATATTATGCCTTAGAACTCTTGTTTTCGGATAATCAAAGGCAATATGTGAGCCTTATTTATACAAATACGAAAGAAAAACATGTTTTTAACCTTGAAAAAACGCCTTCTTTTTTTTCTACTGAAATAGAAAATGCTTTAGAGATGGCGCATCATGCGGCTCAAGTTCAATTAGAAAATGAAAAAATAAATACGCCCCTTTTTGACGGAAGATATCCTGCCAAAATAGCCACTTGTTTTGACAATCAAATGCCACAAGGGACTTATTCCTGCACAATTTCTGTTCCCACAGAAGTTTATGTTTCCAATTTAATAGACGGATATAACAGCACAGCAACGGGTCCGGGCTTTACAGGTATGATACCTTTTGATGAGTATGTGGCGGGTGTTGTGCAGAAAGAAATAGGCGGCGTTACGACCTTGCCGAATGCTCTCAAAGCCCTTGCAGTCGCTGCACGCACCTTTTCCTACCGCCGTCATACGCTTAGTTTGCCTGTAAATATCGGGCAGGCTTATGATTTTTCCCCTACAGTAGGCTGCATTTCGGCGGCAGATTCTACGGCTCAACAAGTAATGCTTTATAACAATGCTGTGATGAATCCTAATTATGCGGCAAGATGCAATGGCAATTTTACGCAAAACTCTGAACAAGGCAGGTGGGGAGCTGGAACTTGTGGAAATACTTGTGCAACTTGTGGCAATCAGGTAGCCTATTTGCGAAGTGTTATATGTAGTGGACATCTGAATTGTATTGCTTTTCCAAACGAACTGCCTTGTTGTGAACTCACGATTTCTACCGTAAATTCATTGGGAAATATCTATGGGCATGGAGTAGGTTTGTGTCAGCGCGGGACGCAACAATTTGCAGGAAGTAGCTTTAATTGGTCATATTGCGACATTCTGACGCATTATTATACAGGAGTTTGTATTACAAATACGCAATGTTCGGGCGGAAATACGGCTTTTTCGGTGGCTACTATAGCGAATCCTATGCCTGCGGGGACGATTACAGGAGGGGGGATTTTCAATTCTGGAGGGAATGTTAGCCTTTCTGCTACGGCAAATAATGGCTTTTCTTTTGTGAATTGGACAGAAAATGGAACGATAATAGGCTCAAGTTCTACCTATAATAGCAATGTTACAGGCAATAGAAATATTGTTGCGAATTTTGCAGCAACTATGGCAATAGAAAATGAGGAGTTTGTAGGAATAAATGCTTTTCCAAATCCCGCTATAAATGGCGAATTTAACCTGTTATCAAAGACTTTATTTGAGGTGCAAGAAGTAACGGATATTATGGGAAAAACCGTTGATTTTGGGCTGCAAAGAAATGGAAATACGGCTGTTTTGCAGTTGAAAGGTGCGCCACAAGGCATTTATTTTTGTAAATTAAGGCAAAATAAGCAGGTAAAAGTGGTGGTTTTAATTATATAAGTAGTACTGACTAAATAAACAAGGTTATCATGTTTGTTGTATTGCTGGTGCAAGCGTCCGCTTGTACCTCCTTTCTTGAAGCGTCCGCTTCGAGGATG
>JAYUZN010000701.1:0-4915 GCA_043751755.1 Bacteroidota bacterium
GTTTCTTTTGCCCCACTTTCACCTATTTTGTAACCTTGAAATAATTGAAAAAAATGCCTAAAATAAATACCATTTAAGTTAATAATAGAAACACCATAGTCCTCTAATGATTTAGGGGCATCATTGTTGTCTGAATTTATTTCTTTTATAACTCTTTTTGCCAATTCCTTCAAAACCAATGCTTCTGCAATACCTTCAACGAAAATTAGCCCTTTTGCAAAAAAAAGTGTTGATTTAGTAATATCAAGCCAACGCTCTAAAAAGAACTTCGTATCAGGCTCAATTTGGCAGTCCTTGATTAAAGTAGATTTAGGGTTTTTGCCTTCTTTTAAGGTTAGAATATTTAACGAATCTAAATCAGATGTTCCCGTAATGGTAGCAGAATGAGTTGTTACAATAATCTGAATATGAGATTCATTTGCTTGTTCTTTAAGATATTGCATTAAGCGTATCTGCAATTGCGGATGTAGGTGCGCTTCTGGTTCTTCTATCAGCAACACTTTTAATAAACAATCTTTGGCTCTATCTAATTCTGCTAAAACAGTTGCCAAATACAAGATATTATTATGCCCCAAACTATTCTCTGAAATCTCCCTAAATAAACTTTTGTCTGTGCCGTTCTGGATTTTTGGAAAAAACAAAAGTCGCAATTTTTCAACAATTCTATCAAAACTTGTTTCAGAAAATTGGATAAGTGCATTTTGCCCTAAAAACGAGCCTAAGCTCTTTTTTAGGTAGTCATTGATTTGTTCATTTGCACCTTTAATAATTGTGTTTTCTGTCAATTTATCATTAAACGCTCTTACCTCAGTTTCTAACGGGTGTTCTTCTCCCTTTTTAGGTTTTTCATTTTTAAATAGGCGAGATAGGCGAGAGCCTCTATACGCTTCTAACTTACTGTTTGCATCTCTTAATGGTGGGAGGTAAATACAAGCTAATGTATCAACAAGCTCCCATTCAAAAATTCCACTAATAGACTCCCCGCCCCACATAATGCGATTATATCTACCTCTTGGCGTTTCCTTATTATCAATTTTTAGATTTAAGTAAGCATTTGTCGTATCATTTGCATCAAGCCAAGGTAAAAAGGCAACTTGTTGTTGTTCTTGCAATCCTGAAAAAGTTCCTTTCATTTCAATAGTACTTGCCCCTAAATCTTTAGAAGGCTTATCAAATCCTCTAAAAAAGTCTGTACCAGAAACGCCAAGTCGCCCGTATTCATCTTCATTAAGCAAAAGTCGAATAGCGTCTATTATAGTAGTTTTGCCACTACCATTTTCCCCTACTAATATGGTAAGGTTTTCATTCAGTTTAACTATAAACTCTTCATTGAAAGTTTTATATCCCTTAATTTTAAGTTCTGATAAGTACATTATTTATTTAATTTTGATTGGCATACAACGACTAAGATTGCCGATTTTTCGCTGCGCTTTTTGCCTTGCGGGTTCGGATAGCGAAAATTTACGGCAATCTCTTTGTTATGCACCTTAATTTTATTTTTTCAGCACATAGGAGCGTTTGAAGAAGTAGCATACGGGCAAGAAGCGTTGGATTTGTGCGGCTGTTTGCTGGTATGCTGCCTGTGTGTTGGCAATTACACATAGTTTTCCTGACCTACTTTTCTTTGAAAAAAGTCTCATTTAGGTTGATATCCTCCGATGAAAGCAGTAGTATATAAGTTCCTAATGGGAACTTTAATATATCTATTCTTTGCTCTATTTCTCCGCCTAAATGATGGATAGACATTGCATACATAGTTTGACCTAATGGATTGATAACGGTTAAATCATAATCGCCTTTAGGTAAATTAACCCCCAATAAACTAAGT
Organism: Bacteroidota bacterium; assembly: GCA_043751755.1. GTDB lineage: Bacteria > Bacteroidota > Bacteroidia > J057 > J057 > JAAFHL01. The sequence goes on from JAYUZN010000701.1 coordinate 1,829, forward strand.
TCGTTATTTGCAGGATTTGGATATAAATTAATAAAACTTTCATCTATATCATTGACAATTTCAATTGTTTCTGAATAACTAAATGAGCTATTTATATCGTATTGCTTTAATCGATAATAATTTTTACCTTTAGGCGGATTATTATGGAGTGACATATAGCTTTGAGGATTGATAGAATTGCCCAAGCTTTTTACCTCATCAATTGCTTCAAACAAAATTTTATCAACAGAGTGTTGTACCTCAAATTTATCATTATTGATTTCATTTGCTGTAATCCAATGTAATACAGCATTAGGAGTTATCATCTCCCCTTCAAAAGAAAGTAATTCAACAGGAAAAGAAGACGAATTTATTGTTAAATAGCTTGATTTAGATTGATTACCGACACTATCATAAGCAATAAAATAAAAAGTATAAGAAGCATTAATATCCCCATAAAAAGTAGCAGTAGTATCGCCTCCTCTATACCATAACTCTTCAGGTTGATTATTTTCTGAAGCAAATACTCGGTAATAAGCAACACCCGCTCCTACATCTGTTGCCTTCCAATAAAGGTTAAATGTATCTATATTCTGCCCTTGCGCTAAAGAAAAAGGTAAGCAATTAGGCGAAATGTTATCCAACGTATTTAGCCAAACATTAGTTAAAATAGGGTCATTTTCATCAAAGTATATACTTGCCTTGTTTTTAAATTCTGTCCCAAAAGGTAGCCCTTGCTTCATTTTAACAGAATAAAAAATACTCCCTTCTCCTTCGGGAGCATTTATATTAGGCGGAAGAAAGCCCGCCAAAGGATTAGCCACAGGAAGCATAGTATAGACATTTAAAGAAAAAAACTTCCATGCTATTGCTCCTGTAAGGGTATCCACTTCTGTTAGGATTTTGACTAAAATACTATCGTTAGGGCGCATATCTCCATACCAAATATATCCTTCTTGCTTTGTTCTCCCAGACAATATCGTATCGCCAAAACTAATAAATCCAAACTCAATGGTATTAATGTCAAAAAAATTCAAATTCAAGGTGTCCCTTATTTCTACTGTTTGCGCCGCAGCTGTAGCACTATCAGAATTTTCAAAATAAATATGATAATCAAATACTTGTTTCTCATTTACGTAGCGGACAGTATCATAACCTATTATTCCTACAATTTCATTGGGATCCTTTGAAAAGATAATACCTAAAGCGTCCCCAATAGTCATCCCTGCGCAAGCATCAAATAAGTGCGTAGCTGTTTGATAATAGCCATAAGCTTCTTTAACTTTTGCCGCTTTGTTCCAAACTTTTGCAAGGTTAGCCTTCGCTTTTATCGCACTACTTGCCCCAGGTAGTAAAACGGGACCACATTCACTAAGGGTATTATATAGCCATTTCAATCCTCCAATGGAGTTGTATTCCTCCCCTAACATTCTATCAAATTTTTTTTCTAAATTTCGGCAATCAGGATCATTGGAGGCATTAGGGTCTAATCCGCAAGCAGTCTGAAAACTAGCCGCAAATATAGTTTTAAAAACATGCCAACTACAACTTATATACGGTACATTATTAAGATTCTCATCCAACAATGCCCATGCACAAACCATTAGTGCGTTTGAAACACTATCTGATGAGGCATTTGTTAATTCTGTCTTTGTTCTGATTTGTGGATTGATAGGATTTGCTGAAACAGGAATATACATATCAATATCCAATATTCTATAATCGTTCGCAGGTATTTTATTTATTACCATAAAATAAATATCAGCATCAGATGTTTCTCCTCCTATAGAATCTATCGTAATAAATTCAGGAAAACTTGTTGTATCATTATTATAGCTTGTATTAAAATCATGTACAAATTTCAAAATAGCCCCATGAGGAACAGATATTGAAACAGGAACTCCTTCTACATCTATGGTAGAGTTATTTCTTATAATTAATGGATATTTAGTCCATCTGTTTCTACGAATAATGGGGCTGCCTATAATTTCTGAATAAACATCCGTTGGCATTCCATTTATTATTTCAAATCCATTTATGATAGTAAAAGTTGTATCACTCGGAATTTCAACCTCCAGATTCCAAAAACCAACTGCTTTCCCCCTTAAATCAAATACAGTTATCATATAATTATGGAAATAAAATGCTGTTAAAGAATCTAACATTTCGATGTTAGAATAGCCATTTCGCCTAAGCCTAAATTTTGTTTCAGGTGTAAACCCATTCCCCGAAAACCTAACGGTGACCATGCCATTATTTCCCCCAAAATTAGGATAAGGAGTTGCAACTCGAATATCAGATATTACAGCAGGCTGAGTAAACCATGGGTAGAACAATACCTTATCGCTTACTCTATTTCCTAAACCTAATGGATTTAAGCTAGGATGAGAAGGTCCGCTGGGGTGCCCCCAAAAACAATACCTCGCATCAACAGTATCCGCACCGATATTAATAATACCCCAAACACTGTTATTGACTATGTTACAGTTTCGGAAAGTAGGATGCCCACTACTTACTTCTACTCCTTCTGTGTTATTGATTATGTTACAGTTCTGGAAAGTAGGATGTCCATTACTTACTTTTACGCCTTCTGAGCTATGTGTAATCGTAGAATTGAAGATTTGAGGGCTTGAATTGTTTATATTTATTGAACTATAGGTAATAGAATCCATGCGGATATGAGAAACATAAATACTATCAGAATTAAGGGTAAGCCCATATCCTTTGAAAAAGGTAGAATGTTGTAATTTTCCATGACTTCCATTTTCAAATATTGTGCTATGGTTTCCGTTTATACTTGCATAATCTATAAAACCGTGACTTCCATTTAGAAACACAATATTGCCAGTACTTCCATATATAGTAACTGAATCTGCTGCTGTTCCTTGAAAAGACAGTGTTCCCTTTGCTATTAAATCGTTAGCCCCTGACCATGACTGAGATAGTTGAACATTCACACCTGAACGCAGTGTCAAAACATGCAGAGAGTCTACTATGATATCACCATATCCAATAAACCAATAAGAATTATTGTTGCCATACGCAGGCCAGATAACATCTTTATCTATTAGTACTCCCGAATTTAAGGCAATGGATGAAACATCTACT
>JAYUZN010000702.1:0-6126 GCA_043751755.1 Bacteroidota bacterium
ATTTGTTTCCACAATGTGCTATCTGCGTCAAATGTTTGTTTTCGGACGCTATCTATAGGCATATTGCCCGTTGTATCAATCCAAAAACGCGCCAACAGAGGGTTTTCTCCCGTTTTTGCTATCACCTGCCCCCACAGAGATAGCTGAATACTCAAGCAAAAAAGTGCTATCAATAGTTTTTTCGTCATAGTAAAAGATTGGTTTAATGTCCGTAAAGAAAGATAGAATTGCTGTAAACTACAAATATAGGGGGGTATATTAAAATACGCAAGCACTAAAATTAGGGGGTAGGCATTTTATAAGCGTTTTTTGTAATCAACTATTTCTCACAACAAAAAAAAACACTTATTAAACTTTCGTCTAATAAGTGTTTTTTATAAGGTTAAATAACTATTCCTCTCCCTTGACCTGTTCCATTCCTTTGAGAACAGACTCTACCAAAATAGTTACTTTGTTGTCTATGACTTCGGCAACGCCGCCTTTTGTAAGGAAAGACAGTTTGTTGCCCGATTCTTCCGTAACTTCTAAGTCGCCTTGACTCAACGAGGAAATCAACGGCGCGTGGTTGTGAAGCACCGAAAAGCTGCCGTTAGAACCCGGTATTTTTACCCCAGAAACTTTACCCGAAAAGATGAGGCTCTCAGGCGTTACTATGTCTAATTGAAATGTACTCATAAAGTTGAGAGTTGAAAGTGGAGAGTTGAGAGTTATAACTTTCCACTATAAACTCTCAACTTTCAACTTATTATTTTGTTTCTGCCAATAATTTTGTTCCTTTTTCTATCGCATCTTCAATGCTTCCTACCAAGTAAAAAGCCATTTCGGGAAGATGGTCGCACTCTCCAGCCATAATCATATTGAAGCCGCGAATGGTGTCTTTAATATCCACGAATTTGCCCGGAAGCCCTGTGAATATCTCTGCCACAAAGAACGGCTGCGACAAGAAACGTTGCATTTTGCGGGCGCGATTTACCGTCAATTTGTCCTCGTCCGACAACTCGTCCATACCCAAAATCGCAATAATGTCTTGCAAATCCTTGTATTTTTGGAGAATTTGTTTCACATTTTGCGCACAAGAATAGTGCGCTTTTCCCAAAATATCTTCTTGCAAAATACGAGAAGTAGAGCTAAGCGGGTCCACCGAAGGGAAAATACCCAACGCTGCCAAAGCACGAGAAAGCTCCGTAGTAGCGTCCAAATGCGCAAAAGTAGTCGCAGGTGCAGGGTCAGTGTAGTCGTCGGCAGGCACATATACCGCCTGAATAGAGGTAATAGACCCCCTTTTTGTAGAAGTTATCCGCTCTTGCATCGCCCCCATTTCCGAAGCCAACGTAGGCTGATAGCCCACCGCAGAAGGCATACGTCCCAAAAGTGCCGAAACCTCCGAACCAGCTTGCGTGAAACGGAAAATATTATCTACGAAAAACAATACATCACGTCCTGTGGCATCAGTAGGCTCTCCATCACGGAAATATTCGGCAATCGTGAGACCCGTCAAAGCTACACGCGCACGTGCGCCGGGAGGCTCATTCATTTGCCCAAACACAAAAGTCGCTTGCGAATTTTTCAACCCTTCCATGTCCACATCTGCCAAATTCCAGCCTTTATTCATCGAATGTTTGAATTTCTCCCCATATTTCATGATGTCCGACTCAATCATCTCACGCATCAAGTCATTTCCCTCACGTGTGCGCTCTCCCACCCCTGCAAATACAGAAAAACCATCATGCGCTTTCGCTACGTTATTAATAAGCTCTTGAATTAACACAGTTTTTCCTACGCCTGCACCGCCAAAAAGACCGATTTTACCCCCTTTTTTGTACGGAGCAAGCAAATCCACGACTTTGATACCTGTAAACAATACTTCTGGCTCGGTCGTAAGGTCTTCAAAACGAGGCGCAGGGCGGTGAATAGGGGCATAAGCCTTCACTTTCGGTTGCGGCAACCCATCAATGGCAATGCCTGTAACATTGAACAGACGACCCCGAATAGATTCGCCCGTAGGGACAGAAATAGGGCTTCCTGTATCTATGACCTCCATTCCGCGCTCAACTCCATCACTCGAATCCATCGCAATGGTACGCACACGATTTTCGCCTAAGTGTTGTTGTACTTCCAACACGACTACTACCCCGTCTCTACGCGTCAAATTGAGCGCGCTGTAAATTTGGGGGAGGATAGAACCTTCGCCCGAAAACTCGACATCAAGTACGGGTCCGATAACTTGTACTACTTTACCTTTATTCATATATCAAATTTGGTATATTTCTTAAAAAGCTATGAATCAATTACTTAATAAATAAGTCTCTGAAAACGGGCGCAAGTTACAACTATAATATGAGCTATGCAAAAAATAGGAAAAGATTTTTTTGGGGGAACATAAAATATGTTACCTTTGTAGGGATATGATTTTTCAGTCTGAGTGAGTAATTATCTAACAGTATGTAGCTTAGGATTGAAAAATAAATAACTTGATGATTTAGTTATAGCAGCTATTTTGAGCATTTCTTAGTGCCGTAGGCACGAAATATTTATAGAAAATGGAATTCTCCCCCCAATTTATTGCGTTTTTCGTGCAAGCACGAAAAACAAGAGGGGAGTGGGCATGTTTTTTTTCTATAAATATCGCGTCCCTACGGGACTATAAAACCGTCAAGTTATTTTATTTTCATTCCTAAGAAAGAAAAAGTGTGGCTTAGATGCCTTCTTTTACCCTATTGCTTCGTGTTTCTTCGTCCCTTAGTGTTAAAAAAAACATTAAGTTATTTAATTTCCGTTCCTTATCTGCAACATCTGCCTTCATCTGCGAAAATCTGCACAAACCAACGATTTTTACCATGAACGAATCTATCCGACAACTCTCTCCACAAGCTATGTGGAACAACTTTGCCGATTTGAATGCCGTTCCTCGTCCTTCCAAAAAGGAGGAAAGAGTTATACAATTCATCAAATCTTTTGGCGAAAAATTGGGTTTCCCTACTTACGTGGACGAAGTGGGAAATGTTATCATCAAAAAACCTGCCACCGCAGGCATGGAAGACCGAGTAACCGTTGTGTTGCAAAGTCATTTGGATATGGTGCATCAAAAAAACGCAAACACCATCTTTGACTTTGATACACAAGGCATTGAAATGTATATTGACGAGGACTGGGTGCGCGCAAAAGGCACAACTTTGGGGGCAGACAATGGCATTGGCGTGGCTTCTATTATGACTTTGTTGGCTTCTACGGACATTCCTCATCCTGCCCTCGAAGCCCTTTTTACAATAGACGAAGAAACGGGTATGACAGGGGCATTGGCATTGAAAGGGGGCTTGTTAGCAGGAAAAATAATGCTCAATTTGGACACAGAGGAGGACAATGAATTGACGATTGGCTGCGCAGGAGGCATAGATATCACCGCTTCGGGAATTTATTATGCCCTCTTACCTACCAATACACACGCTTTCCAAATTGCTATCAAAGGCTTGGCAGGCGGACATTCGGGCATAGAAATCCACAAAGGAAAAGGGAATGCCAATAAGCTGATGAACAGGCTCTTGTTCAACATTATGCGCCAATTTGACGTAGAAATTTCTTCGATAGATGGGGGCAGTTTGCGCAATGCAATCCCGCGCGAATCGGTGGCAGTGGTTATTGTGGCAGAAAATAAAGTAGCGAATTTGCAAGCAGTCATCGCCGATTATGATGCCATTTTGAAACACGAATATCAAACAACCGACCCCAATGTGTATGTGGCTTGTGAAGCCGTTGAGTGTCCCGAAGGCGTACTTCAGCAATCCCTTCAAAAGACTTTTTTGTGCAGCGTATATGCTTGTCCCAATGGCATTTACAGAATGAGTCCCGACATTGACGGCTTGGTACAAACCTCTAATAACCTGGCAAGAGTGCTGGTAAAAGACGGCAAATATTCGATTCAATGCCTTACCCGCAGCTCGGTAGATTCCGAAAAAACAGACTTACAAAATGCGATAACTTCCGTTTTTGACTTGTTGGGGGCAAAGGTAGAATATGGCGGCTCTTATCCCGGCTGGACTCCAACCCCTTCGGCGGACATCGTGAAGTTGATGAGCGAGCTGTATGAAGAAAGATATGGCGAATCTGCGTTGGTCAATGCCTGTCATGCGGGTTTGGAATGTGGCATTTTGGGAACGAATTACCCCGACATGCAAATGATTTCCTTTGGTCCTACCATTCATGGCGCACATTCTCCAGACGAAAGGGTGAAAATCAGTTCTGTGCAGAAATATTGGGGCTTTTTGTTGGAGACTTTGGTGAGGATTCCGAAGAAATAGTTGAGATAGGCATAAATAAGGGTGGCTCACTTTTCAAAAGTGAGCCACCCTGAAATACAGGCATTTTATCCTAAATGCACGCCTCTCCATTCAATTTTGCTTCTTTGCGTAGTCAATAATATACTGAAAAATGCCCAATAATTCTCTAATTTCTACCAAATAGTATTTTTTATTATCAATCCGCAACCCCTCTGGCGTAAGCATCAGAAAAAGCCAGTCATCTCCTGTTGTCGTACAGCCATATAATTTTTCCATTTTGATACCCTTTTTTTCGTTAAAACGCTGCGCACCCACTAATTGTGCGGCGCATTGCCTAACTCCTTCTTCCAAATCGTTTCTTTTTGCTTCTACAATCTGAAAAATGGGCGCACTCACTTCATAAGATTGCGTGTCTTTTGCCAAAATAAAATCACATTCGCCATACAAGCCTGTTTCTTTGTCGCCATTCAAGGTATCTCCCGAATAAATGGTGAAAAATTTGTCATTTCTTCGTCTCAATTCCTTCAAAATCGGAACAACTATCCATTCACTCCTCGCTTTTTCGCTTTTAATGGGCATATCTGCCGCTTCTTCTAAGGCAGAGGCTAATTTTTCGCTTGGTTCTATAGGGTGACTATCAAAGAATAAGCGATTTCTTTGATGTTTGATGCCAAATTTCTCGACAAGGTCTGATAAAGTAAAGTCTGTATATGCCATATTTTTATAGGTTAATTCTTTTTTGGTAACTGATGAGCGTTCATTTGAGCTTACAAATATACAAAAAAAGGTACAAGTGAGGAATTATCTATACTGCAAACGGGGTAAATTTTCCATCTTTATTGCGTTTGGCTAAAGCCGAAACGCAATGAATAGTAGCCGTAAACAAGGCTTTAGCCTTGTTAGAGGATTCATTGCGGTGTGGCTTTAGCCCGCCGCAATGAGAAAATTTATCCCGTTTTAAGTATAACTGCATTTTGCGCTACCTGTAGCTTAGGCTTTAGCCTGAGCTTTTATGCGCTACACATGCTGCAAATTTATCTGTTCCTCACTTATACTTAGGATAAAAATCAATCCTACCTCGTTTCCGTTGCAAGCATCTGCTTGTGGTAGCTATAAGACAAGAAATTGCTTACCCTCCGAAAAAAAACGTTTTTGGCACACAAAAATCTTGAACCCCTATTTCGGAGAGTTCCCGTCCAAAGCCCGATTTTTTGGTGCCGCCAATAGGCAAACGGTAATCCGAGCGCACCAAAGCATTGACAAATAGGCTGCCTACTTTGAGCTGTTTGCTCATTGCTTCAGCTTTTTGAAGGTCTTTTGTCCAAATTGAAGCACTCAATCCATAACGCGAGGCATTGGCGAGCGAAATGGCTTCCGCTTCATGTTCAAACGAAGTAATTGCTGCCAAAGGTCCGAAGGTTTCTGCTGTAAATGCCACATTATCAGGCTGCACATTGCAGATAATCGTAGGCTCAAACCAACAATCTTTGCGGTTTCCGCCCTGCAATAACATTGCCCCTTGATGAAGAGAAAGTTGTAATTGTTGGGCTAAGGTTTGGGCTAAATCTAAGCGGGCTAAGACTCCCATTTTAGTCTCCATTTCAAGGGGATTGCCGTATTTAAGCGGCTTTAACAACGAAATAACCTGCTGCGTAAATTCATCTTCTATGCTTTTTGCTACCAAAAAACGCTTGGCAGCAATGCACACCTGCCCTGCATTTGTCATACGAGATTGAACCGCTATTTTGGCGGCGGCTGTAATATCTGCGTCTGCTAACACAATTAAGGCATCATTTCCGCCCAATTCTAACACACATTTTTTGAGATGCTTGCCTGCCATTTCTGCCACAAT